>JBOHVR010000600.1:0-6420 GCA_050735755.1 Binatia bacterium | reverse complement strand
TGCTGGAACCATCCAAGACGAAGTCGCCTATTGAGCTTGCTTTGGTCAAGGAGGCGCTGCAAAAAAAGGCGCTCCTCTATGATAAGGTAGGCGACGAACATTACAACGTCATCTCCGCGTTCATCAAAAGCTTGCGTGGCAGCGATCCGGACGCGGCCTTGTACTGGCTCATGCGCATGCTGGAGTCCGGCGAAGATCCTTTATTCATCGCGCGGCGGATGATCATCTTCGCTGCCGAAGACATTGGCAACGCCGATCCGCAGGCACTTCAGGTCGCCGTTGCCGCCAAGGACGCTTTTCACTTCGTCGGCCTTCCCGAGGGCAAGATTCCCCTCGCGCAAGCAACCACCTATCTTGCCACTGCTCCCAAATCGAATGCGTCATACAAGGCCATGCTCGCCGCGGCGAAGGACGTCGAAGAGCAAGGCGCGCTGCCGGTCCCCCTGCATTTGCGCAACGCGCCCACGCCTCTGATGGAAAAACTTGGTTACGGAGAGGGTTACCGCTACGCCCATAATTTTCCTGAACATGTCGCACCGCAGGACCACCTTCCCGAGAAGCTCAAAGAAAAAAAATACTACGTCCCTTCTGATTCCGGCTTCGAAAGAACCATCCAAGAGAGAATCAAAAGCTGGGACAAAATCATAAGGGAACGGAAAGCCGCGGAAAGTTAATGCAGTTGGGAATCCCTGATCTCCCTGCCCTTCAAGCTCTTAAACCCCTTGCCCCTTCGCCTTGCCTACATCCCTTGCCAACGGATGAAAACCAGACTAGTAGAAAACCCGCTAGTAAAAGAGACGAATCAGCGTAAATTCAGATTCGGAGGAGAACATGGCTTACGAAAAGTTCGGTTCCGATGTCATTGTCGATATGATGCGCGCCTATAAGTTTCCCCATGTGAGCTTGAATCCGGGCGCAACCTATCGCGGCCTCCATGACTCGCTCGTTAATTACGGTAAAAACGAAATGCCTATCGTTACGTGTTGCCATGAGGAACTCGCGATCCAGATCGCCCATGGTTACGCCAAGGCATCGGGAAAACCGATGGTCGCGATTGTCCATGATGTCGTTGGCCTTCTGCACTGCTGTACGGCCATTTTTTACGCCTATCTCGACCGGGTGCCGCTGATGATCTTTGGCGCTACCGGCCCGATGGACACAACTCGGCGGCGCCCGCAGATCGACTGGATTCACACCGCGCACGTGCAGGGAAACGCCATCCGGGACTTCGTCAAGTGGGATGATCAGCCCTACAACGCGGAGAGCATTCCCGAATCTTTTGCCCGCGCCTATCGGGTCATGATGTCGGAGCCCAAGGGACCGGTCTATCTCTGTTGGGATGCAGGGATCCAGGAAGATAAGCTCAAAGGGGATGTTCCTATTCCTAACGTTGCCAAGCTCATGCCCGCAACGCCGATCCAAGGCGATCTCAAAGCGCTGGGAAAACTGGCCGAAATGCTCGTTGCAGCCAAAAATCCACTGATCCTTACCGACTACACCGGGCGCAATCCCGAATCTTTCCACAACCTCGTTAAGCTCGCTGAATTACTTGCAATCCCCGTGATGGATTTTAATCGCCGGCTGAATTTTCCCACCAACCACGCGCTCAACCTTACCGACTCCAATATGATCGAAAAGGCAGATCTGATCTTGTCGCTCGACGTGCGCGACCTTTACGGCCCCCTGGTCAAGCTGGACCGGACCACGCGCAAGACCACCTACCGCACGCAGATAGCTTGCAAGATCGTTGAGGTCGGATTCGCCGATCTAAACATCAGCAAGTGGTCGCAGGATTATATGCAGCTCCAGGAAACCGACCTTCACATCACTGCTGACACGTTGGTCGCCCTGCCCACGCTGATCCAGTACTGTGAAGAAGCTCTAGGCAAAGACGGCAAAAAGCGCGAAGAAATCCGCCAACGCTTCGACGAACACAAGCGGACTCATGACAGTCTCCGAGCGGCATCGCAAGAAGAGGTCAAAAAGAACTGGAACCAAAAGCCCATGTCTCTGCCCCGACTCGCGCATGAAATCTGGCAGGTGATCAAAAACGAGGACTGGGTTCTCGCGGCCAACACGCTCGACGAATGGAGCCTCAGCCTTTGGGATTTCGACAAGCCCTATCGCCACCCGGGTAAATCGCTCGGCACCTCGACCCAGATCGGCATCTCCACCGGCGTCGCGCTGGCCCACAAAGGAACCGGCAGATTGGTTGTCGACATTCAGCCCGACGGGGATCTGATGTTCGATCCCGGCGCGCTTTGGATCGGCGCCCACGACCAGATTCCGATGCTGGTGGTGATGTACAACAACCGCGCTTACTACAATGATTGGGAGCACCAGATCCGCATGGCAAAGCAAAGAGGCACGGACGAAAAGCTCGCGTATCTGGGGATGGAAATCGACAACCCCGCTCCCGATTTCGCCACGATCGCGAAGGGCATGGGATGCTACGGCGAGGGACCGATTCTCGACGGCGATCAAGTAGGCCCCGCGCTCAAGAGCGCGATCGAATACATCAAGAAAGAGGGTCGGCCCGCGCTCGTCGATACCGTAACGCAGCACAGATAGAGCGCGACTGTAGACGGCGACATTGCAATGGTATTTCCGCAGGTTCGACGACGGCAGGCGTAGCGGGCTGACCTCGGCGCCAGCAGGCTCAGCAGGGTCGGAACTTTCCGCCACACCGCTGGCCCCGAGATTCCCGAGAAGGGATGCGCGGCAAGGGTAGAACGCACTCACTCATTTAGCCACTGCCAAAATGTCATTCGGGGGGATCTTTAGGCTCGTTTGTGCACCGTCTGGGCGTGTAAGAACCTTTACATCATGAGAAAAACAAGGATCGGGAGCGTTCTCTCGGACTCTAAGTTGGTAGGCCGTTCAGAATCTGTGACTGATCTGGAAATCCCTCACTCAAGCTGTGATGCAGACGCTGCCTGGACCAGACCGCAAGCAAGGGTTATCGTCGCACACCTTACGGCGTGACCAGAGGCGCTTGAGGCACGGAGGGCTTTTTTTGCTGTTCTTCTTTCTTATCCCTTTCCAGTTCGCGCGCCACGATGGAAAGTCTCTGCTTGAACTCCTGCGTCACGTCACGCGCTTCTTGGACACTGCGAATCACGCGCGGGGTGACTAACACAATCAGTTCCGTACGGTCGATCTCATCCGACGTCGCTCCGAAAAAGCGTCCAAAGACCGGAATATCCATCAGGTAAGGGATGCCTGTGCGCGAACGGCTTTTCCTGTCGGTGATAATTCCACCCAAGACTAAAGTCTCGCCGTCCTGAACCACCGCCGTGGTTTCGGTGTCGCGCGTGTCAAAAGACGGAAACGAATCCCGCCCCACAACCACGTTGCCGCCGCGCTGGCTGACCTCGGCCTTGATCTGGAGATGAACCAGTCCCAGCGAGTTGACCTGCGGAATAATGGTAAGGATTCTCCCCGTATTGCGGTACTGAATGGTTGTGCTGGTGGAAATGGCCTCCGCCGACACGACCGTCCCCGTGGGTATCGGCTCTTCCGTGCCAACCTGAATCCGGGCCGGGCGATTATCCGCCGCCAGGACGCTGGGAGAGGAAAGAACTTTAACGCGGCTATCGGACAAGAGAGCCTTGATAAAGACCTTGATGTCATTGCTTCCAATGACGCCGCTAAGACCGCTGCCAAACGGCGTTAATCCGCTCGCCGGGGCCGCGCCCAGAATCCCACTCCGGATCGCTCCCCCAGAGGGAAACGTCTGTCCGAAGATTGTCGGGTTTATCTTACTAAGGATCTCATATTCGATGCCCAAAGATTGGTCGTCTGAAAGAGTCACCTCCACAACCAACGCATCCAGCAGCACCTGGCGCGGTATCTGATCCAGGTCTTTCAGAATGTTTCTGATGTTTTGAAACTCTTGCGCTGAGCCATAAATAATCAGCGAGTTCGTCGCCGGATCAGGCACAATACGGAGTTGTTCTTCAGGCTTGGCCGCCGCCGGCTGCCCGGGGCGCGACGCGGCCGGTGGCGCCGTCACGGGTGGACTGACAGGCACTGGCACTGGGGAGGGAGCGGGAGCCGCGGCAAACGCGCTGCCCGAGGTTTGGCTGGAGGAAGAGCTGGGGCCATAGATAGACGACGGCGTTTGCGTGCGACCTGATCCGATGCCGCCGGTCGTTCCGGGCGAAGTCATCGTTGTTCCCCTGTGCAGATCCTGCAGCGTTCTGGGGGTATCCCTCCTCGCGGTTGTCGCCAGTCCCAGAGCTTGGCTCAAGACGTCCGCCAGCTCGGTGGCTTTGCCGTTCTCGACCGGATAAATAAAAATCTTCCTCCCGGGACCTTCCCCCAACGTGTCGATCCGTTCGAGCCATCGCTGGACATAAGTCCATGCGGCGTCGCTGTGGCTGATTACCAATAATTGATTGATACGAGCTATCGGAATAAACTGCGCGGCAAACCCTTCCGCCTGCGTCGCTGAAGAGGCATAAGCTTGCATGACTTTAGTCATTTCGGTGGCCAGATCTTCCGCGCTGGCTACTTTGGGGTGGTAAAGTTCCATGCGCGTGCCCGCGAACGCATTGACGTCAATCAGGTCCTTAATCTCCATCAGACGCTGAATGTTAGAAGGAAGATCCACGATGATGAGAAAGTTGCCGCGGGGAAAATCGAGAATTTCGCCTCCTGGCGTCACAAAAGGAACCAGCAGCTTTTTCATCTCGGCAACCGTAAAAAAGCGCACCGGGAGCACCTGTAAAGCAAACCCGTCCTCCTTGCCTTGGGCCATGGGACGGGCGATCCCTTTCCCATCTTTGATTGCCGAGATGCGGTAAAGATCACCGGTCTTAACCGCCACCGCCCCATTGATCCGCAAGATTTGATGAAAAATCGGAAACAGGTCGTCTTGTCTAATGGGCTCGGCGCTGTAAATAGTGACCGACCCCTTCACCTCAGGATCGATTGTGTAATTGATGCGCAGATGCTGCGCCAGGATATGAATGACTTCAATTAAATCGGCGCGGTTGAAATTCAGCGAAATCATCTCGCCGCGAGGCGCGCGCGGCGTCAGCATGCGACGCTCCGGCGGCCCGGGCGTTGGAACCGGCGGTTGGGGGCTCGGCTGCGGCTGGACCTCAGTTTCCGGCTCTTCCGCGTCGGGCGCGTCCTGAGCCCTGACTGAGACCGTGACGACAAGAGCCAATGCCGCAATGAGAAAAAAAGCGCGAAGGTTGCAGGTCATAATCTTGTCTGAAAGCCTATTCCCGGTCCCGCTGCGGCACTTCCCGCGGAACTCGCCGCGGAATAGTGGACGGAACCCGCGGAGCTATGGGCACCGGAGTTCCCGCTCCTTCTTTCTTTTCTTCCACTTTGCGCATATAGTCCAGCGCGACCTCTATGTTCATTGCGCCCCGCGATAAGACAACTCGCCGCTCTTGAATCTCCGAGACTTTGAAACCTTCGATCGTATCGCCAAGCTTAAGCCGAATCTGATTGGACTGAACTGGCTGGGCCTTTCCAGCGGGAAGTCGCGGGTCTCCTGATTCTTCTAGGATCGCATGGCGGCTGCTCCCGATAATGGCCGTCCCGAGGAGTACCATGTTTCTGATCCGCTGGACGGCCGCCGACTGCGCCTCGCCTTCCCTACTCCGACCTTGGCCCCGTTCCGGGTCGAACAGGTTCCGGTCCACGATATTTTTTGTGCTCGCCAGCAAAGGGCGTGGCGTCGGCGGATGCTCTTGTTCCGCAGCCGTCGCCGGCTTCTCCTTGGCGAGGACGGGAACCTCCCAAGGACCCTCCTCCCACAGCTGATACGTTCTCAGCGCGACCAATCCCATCAAAAGCAAGAGCACGATACTTAGCAGCGAAGAACGCTTCAAAAGCTCTGCCTTCCTGGCGAAACGCCCCTACTGTAACTTCGAACCCGCCTCAGGTCAAACAAGGAAGCTAATTCTGCTCCGTAACCTTTGCTGAAAGCTTTCCGTTGCCGGACTTGCCGCGATTGGAATCTGCCCCCGAGGAAGAAAGTGGCGTGCGGACAAATCCGGACAGTATAAGGCTCGCACGAAGATTCTGCGCGGGCGCAAGGGCGGGAGCACCGGCCTGCGGTCGCGCAACGGCTCGAGTAAAGAGAGAGCGCACGTTTAGCTCATTAATCACGAGGAGCTTTTCTGCCGACTCAAGTTCTTTGATCAGGTTAATCACTTGTTCCAGCTGCCCGCCGACCTCGACCTGGATGGGAATTCGGGTGAAAGGGCCGGTGGGCTCGGGGTTGAGAACTCTGGTTGTGATGACTTGGACACCGTCTTTGGCCGCCGACGTTTGGAGGATTTCTTGAAGATTGGAGGCGCTTACCGGAGGCGTGTCGCCGGCAAGCAGTATCACCTCCAGCGACTTGAGCTCGCCGCGGCTTTTTTCGAGATCGCCCTCAATTTCTTTTTTCTGCGC
>JBOHVR010000599.1:0-19105 GCA_050735755.1 Binatia bacterium | reverse complement strand
GAGTAACAGAAGAATGAGCAAAGTACGAGTATTGGTCGGTACACGGAAAGGCGCGTTTGTTCTGACATCGGACGGAAAGCGCGAACGGTGGGACGTCAGTGGCCCCCACTTCGGGGGCTGGGAGATCTACCACCTCAAGGGATCACCCGCCGACCCGGATCGACTGTATGCGTCGCAGTCGAGCGGCTGGTTCGGGCAGGTGATCCAGCGCTCCAACGACGGCGGCCAGACGTGGGAGCCGGTGGGGAACAAGTTCGTGTACGACGGCGTCACCGGCACCCACCAGTGGTACGACGGCACATCGCACCCGTGGGAGTTCGCGCGAGTCTGGCATCTCGAACCGTCGCCGAGCGATCCGGACACGGTCTACGCCGGGGTTGAAGATGCCGCCTTGTTCCGCTCGACCGACGGCGGGCAGACGTGGCAGGAGCTCCCCGGACTGCGCGGCCACAGCTCAGCGTCCTCCTGGCAGCCGGGGGCCGGGGGGATGTGCCTGCACACGATCGTTCTGGATCCGAGCCATCCCGGGCGGATCTTCATCGCCATCTCGGCGGCAGGCGTGTTCCGGACCGACGACGCCGGCCAGACGTGGCGGCCGGTGAACCGTGGCCTGAAGTCCGACATGCTCCCCGACCCGACGGCCGAGGTCGACCACTGCGTTCACCGCATCGCGATGCACCGGTCGCGTCCGGGCGTGCTGTTCATGCAGAAGCACTGGGACGTCATGCGCAGCGACGACGCCGGCGAGTCGTGGCACGAGGTCAGCGGGAACTTGCCGACCGACTTCGGGTTCCCCATCGACGTGCATGCGCAGGAGCCGGACACTATTTATGTCGTCCCGATCAAGAGCGATTCGGAGCATTTTCCGCCCGACGGCAAGCTGCGTGTGTACCGCAGCCGGACGGGCGGGACCGAGTGGGAGGCGCTCACGAAGGGTCTCCCGCAAAGCGACTGTTACGTCAACGTGTTGCGCGACGCGATGGCCGTCGACTCGCTCGATTCGTGCGGCGTGTACTTCGGCACCACCGGCGGGCAGGTGTACGCATCCGCCAATGGAGGGGACAGCTGGGCGCCCATCGTTCGAGATCTTCCGGCGGTGGTGTCCGTCGAGGTCCAGAGCTTGCCATGATCCGAGTCACGCTCCCGGCACATCTGCGAAAGCTGGCGCGCGTCGACGGCGAGGTGAGGCTCGACGTCGAGGGTCAGGTCACGCAGCGCTCGGTGCTCGACGCGCTCGAGGCGCGCTATCCGATGCTCCGCGGGACGATCCGCGACCAGGTCACGCAAAAGCGCCGCGCGTTCGTGAGGTTCTTCGCCTGCCAGGAGGATCTGTCCCACGAGCCGCCGGACGCGCCGCTGCCGGACGCGATTGCGACGGGCGCCGAGGCTTTTATGATCGTAGGCGCCATCGCCGGCGGCTAGGGGTTCGCCACACCGCGGTAAAACTCAACGAACAAGAGTCCGGGCAGCGACCGCTTTATGCTCTGGCATCGTCCTGATCGGGTGTTTTCCATGATTACAGAATTTCTCGACCTGCCCATGGCAAAGGGCAAGTGCTCTTGTTTTAATATTTTTTCAGCAAGCGAGCTGACGGAGGATGTATGCGCTATGTCGATGGCTACGTATTGCCAGTGCCGAAAAAGAATCTGCAGGCCTATCGCCGCATGGCCCAGAGGGCAGGGAAAGTTTGGCGCGATCACGGCGCTCTCGAATTCCGAGAGTGCGTCGCCGACGACGTGAAGCCGGGCAAGCACACGTCGTTCCCGCAGAGCGTCAAGCTCAAAGCCGGCGAGACGGTGGTGTTCTCGTGGATTGTGTTCAAGTCGCGCAGCCATCGCGACCGCGTCAACGCCAAGGTCATGAAGGACCCGCGCCTGGCGAACATGATGGACCCCAAGGCCTTGCCTTTCGACGGTAAGCGCATGTTCTGGGGCGGATTCAAGGTCCTGGTCGAGGGCTGAGCGCGCGGCACGCGTCGCTCCGATCCGACCCGCCGCTCGGTTCTTGCGCGAGAAGGGTCTGGCGAGCATGAAATCCGCGGTGGAAACAGCGCCCAAGCAGTAGCGCGGCGGCTTTCACGATTGCCCCAGCCTCTGAGGCGGTAACGAAAGGAGGAGAAATTATGAGCTCGAAAACAACGACAACAGAAGACATCGACACCAAAACCACCCCTGCCACGACGTTGTCGGATCGAGAGCTCTTTATCTCACGCATCATCGACGCGCCGCGAGAGCGCGTGTTTAAGGCGTGGACCGATTCCGAACTCCTCAAGCAGTGGTTCGCGCCGCTGCCCGATACGACACCGGTCGCGGAACTTGACGTCCGGCCGGGAGGCGCCAACCTAATCGTCATGCGCGACCCCGCGGGCAACGAATTTCCGAACAGGGGTGTGTATCTCGAAGTCGTCCAAAACGAGCGGCTCGTCTTTACCGATGCCTATACAAAAGCCTGGGAGCCGTCCGAAAAGCCGTTTATGACGGTAATCCTGACGTTTGAGGACGAGGGCGGCAAGACGAAATACACCGCCCGCGTGTTTCACTGGACGGTTGCCGCCCGCGAGGCGCACGAACAGATGGGCTTCCACCAAGGCTGGGGCCAGTGCGCCGACCAGCTTGCGGCGCTCGTGACAAAGAGCTGAACGGGGGAGATCATGGAAACGACCACGGCAATTCACGCGAGCCGATCGGATGCTCAAAGCGCTCCCATCTCGAAGGGGAGACTCTGGACCGGACGCATCATGAGCGCCCTGCCTGCGCTGTTCCTGTTCGTGGACGGCGTCGGGAAACTGCTTAAACCCGCGCCGGTCGTGGAGGGAACAGTTCAGCTCGGATATCCCGAAAGCGTCCTTCTCGGTCTTGGAATCGTCCTTCTCGCCTGCACCGCCCTCTATGTGATTCCGCGCACGGCTATTCTCGGGGCGATTTTGCTGACCGGCTATCTCGGCGGCGCCGTGGCCACGCATGTGCGCGTGGGAAGTCCGCTCTTCAGCCATATCTTGTTCCCGGTCTATCTCGCAGTGCTGATTTGGGGCGGGCTCTACCTGCGCGACGAACGGTTGCGCGCCCTCATTCCGCTGCGGCGTTAGCGCGCGCTGGGGCGCTGGGCCGATTCGGAAAGCGAGAATTCGCAACGAAGGCGGCCTGAACGAACTTCTTCATTCGCCGTAGAAATGGAATGAAACCAAGTCACTGACCCCAAAGACTATGACTTTCAGCTCGCCGCTTACTTCGCGAAACTGTGAACGGAAAAGACCAATCTATCTAAAGGAGACTCTATGCAAAAAATCACGCCATTCTTGTGGTTCGATGGCAAAGCCGAAGAGGCGATGAATTTTTATGTCTCGATTTTCAAAAATTCAAGGGTTGTGAGCGTTACCCGATATGGAGATGCAGGACCGGGACCGAAGGGGACGGTAATGACCGCAAACTTCGAGCTCAATGGACAAGAATTTGTCGCACTAAACGGCGGCCCGCAATTTACTTTCACGGAAGCTATATCGTTTGTCGTGAACTGTGAGACACAGCAAGAAGTAGATGAATTGTGGGAGAAGCTTTCGAAGGGCGGAGAAAAATCAAGATGCGGCTGGCTTAAAGACAAATATGGCCTGTCATGGCAAGTCGTTCCCACTGTTTTAGTCGAGATGTTGCAAGACAAAGATGCTAAGAAATCAAACAGAGTCATGCAGGCGATGCTTCAAATGGACAAAATTGACATAGAAACTTTGCGGCGTGCTTACCTCGCTTCCTAGACTCCTTCGGGACAGAAAGGCGGGACCTCAGCGTCATCGTGAGAGGCGACCGGGCTCTTGACCACTGGCTCTGGCGCTTACAGGGAAGGGAAAGGACCATCCGGCAATGCGGTTACCACTTCGAAACCACGGAGACTCCAAATGACAGCAATTATTCTACCCTGTCGCATGGAAACGGCGGCGAGTCGCCGCGGAGCAAACCGGCGATGAATCTAGCACTGTGGATTGCTCAAGGGCTGCTCGCGACCATCTTTCTGTTCGCCGGTGGAATGAAGCTGGTCATGCCGATCGAGGAGATGCTGAGGCAGATGCCGCTACCGCTGCCGGGCCTGTTCGTGCGGTTCATCGGCGTGTGCGAGGTATTGGGCGCGATCGGCGTGATCCTCCCCTGGCTCTTGCGCATTCGGCCGGGCCTGACGCCGCTGGCCGCCGCCGGGCTGGTGATTGTCATGATCGGTGCCACGGCGTACAGTCTGGCTGCCGGTAATATGGCGTCGGCGCTGATTCCGCTGGCGGCGGGAGTCCTCGCGGCGTTCGTTGCCTACGGCCGCTGGCGGCCGGCGCCGCAGCGAGGCTAGCTACATTCATTTCTGAAGGACTACGACCATTATCCCGAACTTGTTTGGCAAACGTGCAGGTCTGGTAAGGGCGATAAACTTACAGAAGGAGAAAAACATGGCGAGTAAAATTTTCGTGAATCTACCGGTAAAAGACCTCAACAAGTCCATCGAGTTTTTCACCAAACTGGGCTACAGTTTTAATCAGCAATTTACCGATGAGACTGCCACGTGCATGATCGTGACCGACGATATATTCGTGATGCTGCTGACTGAACAAAAGTTCAAGACGTTTACTCCCAAAGAAATTTGCGACGCCAAGAAATACACAGAAGTGCTCGTGGGCTTATCTCTCGAGAGCCGGGCAAAGGTGGATGAGATGGTTCGCAAAGCAGTGGCCGCCGGAGGCGCTACTTACAATGAACCGCAAGACCATGGTTTTATGTATGGCCATGGATTTCAGGATTTGGATGGGCACATTTGGGAGCTCATCTACATGGATCCAAGCGCGGTAAGCTAAGACGAGCCCGATCTATGGAGCCATCACATGAGGTACAAGGGTAGCTGTCACTGCGGAAAGGTTGCGTTCGAAGTAGAAGGCGAACTCAACGGGGCGATGGCATGCAATTGCTCGATGTGTTCGCGCAAAGGCTCTCTGCTCTGGTTTGTCCCGCGCGATCAGCTGCATGTGCTCACATCGGAAGCGGAGATCGGAACGTACATGTTCAACAAGCACGTTATCAAGCATCGCTTTTGCCAGACGTGCGGCATTCATCCTTACGGAGAAGGCACCGATCCAAAGGGCAATCGGATAGCCGCAATCAATATTCGCTGTCTTGACGGAATTGACCTAGAAAGCGTTCCGGTTCAACATTTCGACGGACGGTCGTTGTAAAACAAGGGTCCCATTGCCTCGTGCAGCTGACGGGCGGCAGCTAAAGTCGTTTGCGGAGGCCGAGGATCCGCCGCGAATGAACCAGGACGTCACCATCGCACGGCGAGCTCGCCGACGCCGAGACCGACAGGGCAACCACTAAGACTGTCAAGCAGTCAGGAGCGCTGGCAAAAAAGATCGTTCGACGTGTCGATTTCGTGGAGCCTCGTTCGTCGTATGGTTAGAGCGCGGATTCAGCCGTCGAGACCGTCCGGAAACCGGCTGCAGACCCCGAAACCATGAGGAAACCTTACGACGCGATCTATGATGATGCGCAACGCCGACACGAACTCAGAGACGGGCGTACCCTGAGTTTTCTCGACGCGCCGGCGCCAGAGGGCAAACGATCTGCGGGGCAGCTGGCCGGGCATGATGCTGACGCGAAAATGCTCAAATTAAGGAGGTGACACATGTTAAGGGATAGTCATGCATTCAGCGGTTTTTCGGTCGACGATATCCAAAAGGCGAAAGAGTTCTATGGCCGAACGCTAGGGCTGCAGGTTTCTGAATCTAATGGCCTCTTAGAGCTCCACCTTGCGGGAGGCACTGCGGTTCTCATTTACCCCAAGCCTAACCATGCTCCGGCAACTTTTACGATCCTAAATTTCCCTGTGGACAATGTCGACGAAGCGGTGGACGACCTCACTAAGCTCGGCGTGCGCTTTGAGATTTATGACGAGCCCGAACTCAAAACGGACAAAAAAGGGATTTTCCGCGGAGGGGGTCCCACCATTGCTTGGTTTAAAGATCCCGCCGGCAACATTTTATCCGTGCTCGAGGATAAGTAATCACGACATCGGGCAGGCGAGGATCACGTCAAGTACGGCTTCTCGAGACGAAGCAAGCCGAGATCGTAACTGAACTCATTGAACGCTAGGCTTCGTTCTGGAAGCGTGAAAACACCCACGCGTGCTTGTCATGCTCATGATCACCATCGACGGTTCGTTCACTGACTGTTTCAATCCAATGTCTAACCGAGGGGAGTCATCGAAATGATCATTACGAAACGAGCATTTTTCCGCGTCCAAAACTTTACCGCGGCATTGTTGTTTGCGGCATCAACGGCAAGCGCGCTGGCTGGCGATTTCTACGAGAAAGAAGGCGCGGCGATCCAGGGCTATGATCCGGTCGCGTATTTCACGGACAACAAGCCCGTCAAAGGATCGCCCGCGTACAAAGCCGAATACGGGGGATCGGTATTCCACTTCCTCTCGCAAGCGAATCGCGAAGCCTTCGCGGCCAATCCTGCGAAGTACGCGCCCCAATACAACGGGTTCTGCGCGTTCGGCGCGGCCGGTGGATACAAAGCCGCTATCGACCCGGCTGCGTTCACTATCGTCAACAACAAACTGTATTTGAACTACAACCAAGACGTGCGAACAAAATGGAGCGCCGACATTCCTGGTTTTGTGGCGAAGGCCGACAAGAACTGGCCAGCAGTTGCCAAGCAAACAAAAGTCATCGAGTAGGGACCGCGCGAGCAATCAGGCCGGCTATTCAGTAATTCAAACCAGTTTCAGCTGTTCCAGCCGTTCGAGCGGCAGCGATCCTGCGGTCTCAATCCAGATCCCTCGAACCGGCGATTTGCGCGTGACTTCTTATGTCGCCGGCGCAGATCGGATCAGGTATTTATTGCGGAGTTGCGCAATTGCGCACCTGGCTTGCGGATAGCAGGATGGCGTCCCCTTCCCCTTTGTGCCCTCTCTCGCCGTTACGTTACTTTTTTACTGTGCGTCCCGGTGCTGAGGTGTACTTGACAATCTTTTCACGAGTGACCGTCCATGCTCTCCTGCATCATGCTGCGATGTTATAGAATTTGGCGGCGTTCCCCACGGTGAGCCTCCACGCCATCTCGTCTGACATATGGCCGACCTGCGCCTGGACGGCTTCGCGCGATTCGGGCCAGGTGGAGCCGCCATGCGGGTAATCGCTCGACCACATGAGGTTATCCAAGAGGTCCAGCTTTTCGGCCGCCGCCACACCGGCCGGATCGTTCTGGAACGTAATGTGGACTTGCCGGCGGATGGTTTCACTCGGTGTCGCCGTCATATGAGGAATGTCGGGGTGCTCCATCCCGAAGCGCCTTACATTGCCTTCCAGCCGCATCATGAACGGTAGGATCCAAAGCAGTTCGTACTCGGCGAAGACGACGCGCATGCGCGGATGCCTTTCAAAGACAAGCCCGAACATGAGATCCGTCAACAGTCGGGGGCCCTCGAAGAGCGACCGGTTGACGAAACGCTTGCCCGCCTCCCTCATGCTCGGGTCTTTCCGTGCCAGCTCGTAGGCGTCCCGATCGGCGCTTTGCTTCACATTGATATGAAAATGGACCGGGTAGTCCATGCTCTCGGCAGCCGCCCAGATCGGTTCGAATTTGGATTCCGAGTAGCTCATGTCCGACGGCAGTCCGGCCGGCAACATTGCGCCTCTGAGGCCCAGCTTGGCGCAACGCTCCATCTCCTTGACCGACCATTCAGGGTCGAGTACGGACAAAAGACCAAGACCGAACAGCCGGTCGGGAGCGACATTGCAATAGTCAACCATCCAATCGTTGTAGGATTGGAGACCGGCGAGCTGGAGCGGCGTATCCTTGCCTTTCAAACTGTAGAAATTGCGCGCCATGCTGGGATAAAGCACCTCGATCTTGACTCCGTCGAGGTCCATATCACCCATGCGGGCGCTCGGGTCCCAAGGTCCGCGCCAACGGTCCCAGGTGAAGTTCTCGACTCTGTCCTGAACGACGCTGGGATCCCGGCCCGTTCCCGCCAGGAACGTATTGCCGACCGGATCGGGACTGTGGCCTTCGAAAACGATGTAAAGACCTTTTTTCCCGGGAGGGTCCTGGACGAAATGCGGGCCCTTCACGCGCAATTTCTTGGGGATTCTTTCGTAGGCCGCTTCCGGTTCATTGACGTGTGAGTCTGCGGAAATAAAACCTTCCAAGTTCATTTCAAACCTCGCGATGGTTTAGTTCTCGGGCCGCCTCATGCGTGCTTGACATCGGGATTGCGCCGCCGGCAGATGCGATCGTGAACGACGGTATCCGACAACGGCCTGTTATGTCAACATGAGATCGGTTCCTCCCTCATTCCCCCGAAGCTGTGAAGAAATCCAATTTCTTGTAGGATGGGTTGAGGCGCTGTGCGCCGATACCCATCACGGAGAGTAATTCCTGACGGTGGGTTCGCTCCACCCACCCTACGCCTAGCTTCAATTTTTTCACACCTTCCGTTTTCCAAAGGGGGATGCAGCAAGTAGTCACCCAGCGGAGTTTTTAAACGAACTTCACACACAGGACACTAGCCTAGTGTGTCGGCGTATCCGGACTGGATCCTGCGCATTGACGAGTGCTAGAGAGATCTGTTTTTTATCTAGTTTCCTTTGGAAAGCCGTAGGCTTGCACAATTTTATCCATGTAGTCATCCAATTTTTCATAGTGAATTGCATCGACAACGGAAAGCGTTTTCCCCTTCAATAATTCCTCCTGGTGAGAACCAGGCGCAAAAGCCGAAGCGGCGAGGGGCCAGTATTGGTCAATGATCTTTTGACCTTCGGGGGACCCTGCAAATTCCAACAACAACAGGCCTGTGTAGGCATTTGCCGCGCCTTCGAGGACCGCGTTGGCCTGGTGGATTCTCAGAGGAACCGGCTCGGGAATTTTGTAACCGACAACGCCTAAGCGATCTTTGGCTTGAACTCGCGCAACGGACCCATAGTTTGGCCCTAGAAACAGTGCGTATTCACCAGCCAATACCGCAGTCAACGGTTTGGTATGGCCTCGGACCCAGATGGGATCCTGAGCGGCAATCTTTTTGGCAAAATCGAGCACCTTCTCCATCCCCCATCCGGGTACTAGTACTGCAAGGGCGAGCGGTCGAATATCAGCGATGAACTTTCTGCCCTTAAACTCGGGTTTAAGGAAATCTTGCCAACTATTGGGCACTTTGTCCTCTGAGATGAGCTTCTTATTGTAAGCGACAACGCTTGGCTCACTGGTGAGGAAAATAGAATTTCGAGTTCGCGGATCCACTATCTTCGGCGGGATTCTAAGAATGCCTTGCTCCGCCATGCCGCGAAGATCGAACTTTTTCAGAAAGGGTGTGTATTGATCGTAAAACTCTGTGTAGAGCCGTACTGTGTCCCATTCTTTACCTCTGCCCGCCTTCAGTTCCAGCAGGAAGCGCTGGGCCGACTCCACCGAGCCATGTTCGCCCGCCGTAACATCGATAGAAGGATATTTCTTCTTGAGGGCCTTGCCCATTTGTTCCATAACCTTCGAATCCCAGCTGCTGAGGAATCGCAATTTTCCCTCTTTCTTAGCCTTCGCTACGATCTCATCGTGATTGGTCTCGAACACGTATCCTTTGGCCTCCGCCGCGCTCTTGGCCTGACGCAATGCGGAGCTTTGTGCCCCCACAGTGACGCTTGAATTTACTATCAGCAAAGCCGAGGCCGAGAGTAGGGTGATAAACTTAAAAAGAATGGCTGTCATAATCGACCTCCCAGAGTTCATTGAAAAAGCATTCTGCGGATAGGAAAAACCATCAGAGCTTTAAATAACGATGTCGCTCAAAAGACTCACGTGCAGTTGCGCAGCTATACTCTACAGGGAGTTCGGCGGTGCTGTCTAGCCAAGGAAGGAGAGGCGCCGGGTCTCTTAAAACGACGGCGGCCAAGCGGTTGCCTTGCATGACTTCCGTGTCATGATTAGGAGGGCGAGATCACGTCGCGCGGCCCGGGTAGACGGCACGCTCAAGGCAACTACGGTCTCTGCCACATTATAGATAGTACCAGGCGACGGGATACGAAAATGTAGGCAATGGCGCCGCAAAGGACGGCCTTGCGGCTGCGGTTTGGAGCGCCACCTTCTGGGATAGCGTGCGGGCGGCAGCCTTGAGACGCTTTGCCCCGGGTACAGCTGGGTCAAGAAAAGCCTGCGTCCCTTTAATTCTGCCCTTTAATTTTGCACAATTTGATAGAGATCCAAAAATTTCAACGAGACTGTCCTGAAAGGGACCGGCTCATTCGTCGTTATAATGTAACGCAGCAAAATCACCGTAAGGAGAACGATTATGAGCACACCATCGAACTCAGAATACATGCTGTTATTTCGCGGCACGGATTGGCACAAGGGTCTCTCCCCGCAAGAGATTCAAAACGTCGTGAACCAGATGATGGCCTGGTTCGACCGCTTGACCAAGGAAGGAAAGGCTAAAGCGGGGAAACCACTCTTCCAGGAAGGCAAGATCGTTTCACAGAAAAAAGGACGGCAGGTGGCAGATGGGCCGTTTGCCGAATCGAAAGAAGCGATTGCCGGCTTCTTTTTGCTCGAGGTGGGCAGCCTGGAGGAGGCGGCCGAGATCGCCAAGGACTATCCTGCCTTAGAATACGGCGCGACCGTGGAAGTAAGGCCGGTAGCACCTGAATGCGCGCTGGCGGTGAGTACAAGAGAGAAGAGCGCGGAGCAGCGCGCGAGCGTTTGATCAAGCAGCGGCGCTCCGCGCTATCGGAGTCAGCCTGAAAATCGATTCAAGATGGAGTGGACTATGGCGACGGAAAGAAACAAAGATGAAGCCCAGATCCGGCGGCTAATTGAAGATTGGGCAAAGGCGGTCCGTGCCAAGGACATCAACGGCGTTATGTCCCACTACACATCGGACATCCTGGTGTTCGACCTTGCGCCCCCGCTGCAGTACGCGGGAACGGATGCGTATAGGAAAAACTTTGAGGAGTGGTTTCCCTCCTTCGAAGGTCCGGTTGGCTGCGAGATTCGCGACCTAAGCATCACTACCGGCGATGATGTGGCCTTCAGCCACAGCCTCAACCGGATCAGTGGAACGAGGACGAACGGTGAGGAAACCGACGTCTGGGTACGCGCGACCGTTGGCTTCCGTAAAGTTGACGGCAAGTGGAGGGTCGCGCACGAGCATGTCTCGGTGCCCTTCTACATGGACGGCAGCGACAAAGTCGCGGTTGACCTGAAGCCGTAGCACGTTATTAAACGGCGCTGGTCGCACAAGTCGTTCATCCATGACGATGACACATTCCAAAATCAATAGTTCAATAACGCCACCTGCGGAAATTACCCAGGAGGTCGACCATTTTTTCCGTCATGAGGCGGGAAGGATAGTCTCGACGCTGACAAGGATTTTTGGCGTCGAACACCTGAACCGGGCGGAAGACGTGGTTCAGGAAACGCTGATTAGGGCATTACAGACTTGGCCGTACTACGGCATTCCGAGAAATCCTTCCGCCTGGATCACGCAGGTGGCAAAGAATCTGGCTCTTGATCTCATCCGGCGGGACAAGACCTTCCGCAACAAGAAAAGTGAAATCACCTGCTTAATGGAGCAGGGGTGCGCGGACCCTACGGATGAGAATTCGGCCATTGCCGAGGGTCAGATCAACGATGATCGGTTGCGCATGATGTTTGTGTGCTGCCATCCTCTGGTTCCGCAAGAGACGCAGGTGGCGCTGGCGCTGAAGACCCTTTGCGGTTTCAGCGCCGGGGAAGTTGCGCGAGCATTCCTCACGTCTGAAGCGGCGATTGCCAAGCGGTTGACGCGGGCGAAACAAAAGATCCGCGAGGCGCGAATTCCCTTCGAGATTCCGGCGGGCGAGGAACTGACGCAGCGTTTGGACGGCGTACTACAAACACTCTATCTGCTTTTCAACGAAGGCTACAAAGCTTCAGTGGGCGAGCAACTGATACGGGAGGAACTCTGCCGTGAAGCGGTTCGCTTATGCACGCTGTTGGCCGAGCATCCCAGCGGCAGTCGGCCGCGGACCCATGCCCTGCTTGCGCTGATGTTGTTGAACGGCGCGCGTTTGCGGTCGCGCACGGACGCAGACGGAAACATTCTTCGCCTCAAGGAACAGGATCGTTCATCCTGGGATCAGGCGATGATCGCGCGCGGGCTCTTCCACCTCATGCAATCGACCGCCGGTGACGAAGTCAGCGAGTACCATCTTCAAGCCGGGATCGCTGCGTGCCACTGCGCCGCGAAGGATTACGAATCCACGGATTGGCAGCGAATCCTATCCCTTTACGACCTATTGATTGAAATCGATGATTCTCCTGTCGTTGCTCTCAATCGCGCCGTGGCCGTCGCCAACGTTCATGGTTCGAAAGCAGGCATCAAAGCGGTGGAGGCGATCCAGAATCGTGAGCAGTTGAATTCTTATTACCTGCTGTATGTGGTTCTGGGCGAGTTCGAGGCGAATTTGAGCAATCGACAGGCTGCCATCAACTATTTTCGCAAATCGCTGGAACTCGCCACGATCCAGTCGGAGCAGATGTTCCTGGCGAAAAAACTCCAGGAGCTCGGCGATCCCAGGGAGTCCGCCGGTTCCACGCGCCGCGCTGGATCATAGACGAGCGCCGCTATGAGTAATGGGAGGTTGTTTTCACTGCGAATCTCCAGCGCCACCGGCGAATCTTCTTGCCATGGTAGTCTCGTAGACGACCAGCGCCGATATCTCGGCGCATGCCAATCGGTCGTCAACCCCTCGTCGTCATAACACTTAGCCGCCCGGGGTGGGCAATCTGTAATCTTTGATTCTCGCGGCTTATAGGTAAGCTCCGTGATCACCACTTTTGGCATACGCCTTGCTCTAAGAATTGGGTAAAAGGAAGTTGAAGTTAACGCGAGGAGGTTTCCATGACATTCCCAAATCCTACATGGATTACCCCGGCAGTAGTTCCGGTCGAGATGCCGATAGGACTAAGACACCTAGATTCCGATTTATGCTGGTGTGATCCGATAGTCGAAGTCGATGAGAGCGGGGGGCAAGTCGTGCTTCACAGACAGGTGACGTGGAACTGATGTCGGCGCGACGGCGAAAGCAACAATTACGGAAGGGCCGTTCCTTTATGAGAGTTTCGCTTGTGCCATTGCTACTCGCCGAAGAAGACGTTCCTCGTCAAGTGAAGGAGGCTCTGCTGGAGGACCGCCTGCAGGATGCGGCGGACATACTCATGCAGGAGCTCGGGCTGAACTGCACGGAAACGAGCGATCTCTTAGATATGTCCGCATGCTGAACTCTACGTTGAGCCAATCGCCAGAAACGGCTGCGCCGAATTCTCAATCTCTTTCGGTCATTCCCGCAGATTGCTGTATAACCTAATCCCAGGCCTCGAACAGTCGTTATTCCCGAATACTTTATCCGTTCGACTGGGCTCACGGGCCTGTCTTCGACCCTGAGGCTCAGACGCAAAGGGAGGCCCTCTAAGGATCTACTTCCTTCATCGAACTATTCGTCTACCTTTTCCGAGTCCGTCTGGAAATTAACGGGCGCCCGTAACGGCTAATCTGGGGTTTAACAGACTGGCTCGCGTTCGATCCGGGAGTCTCGACATGTGGTTGGCGGTCAGACTCAGCCGACGATATTTCGGCGCCTGCCCATAAGTCGGCGCGCCTCCTGCGTCACCGGCCTTAGTTCCAGTGAGGAGCCGCGAAATATTTAGGATTATCGGCGTCTTTTATTGTTGTGCCGTTTGGCACAGCCCTTGCGCTTGTGATTCGTAGCGAAGACGAAGAATGGAAAGCAGGTGAGGATGATGAAAATCGAAATTTCGTTACTGGCTGCACTGCTTCTCATGAGCACGACTCTTTTGGCTCGGATCGCGGTTCAAGGTATCGAACCGGCGCTGGCCTCGATCGCGATCGAGTGGTGGGTGAACGGTACCAGGGCGGGAGTCAGGCTGTTCCGTAAACATACCCATCTACGGTGGGTCGGCTAACGTGCCGGCACTGAGTGATGTGCGGTGGCTTATGACACTTAAAAATAAGATTTATTTCATCATTTTCACCATCCTGGAATTTGTTGGCCTGTTGTTCCTTCTGGGATATATGGCAGCCGAGCCGTTGCAAGCCAATGATCAGGTAGCGCGCGCGATGCCTGTCGCCGCTTCCGGAGTAGTACCGGATCGCTTCACTCTGGTTTCGGTTCTCCCGGTTGTCGCGGGCAACCAAACGGTGGGCGGGCTCGCAGTATATGACGATGCTACGACCAACAGACGAGCGGATTATCTGGAGCTTTACAACAACCAGGGCGGCCTCTTGGCGGTTAGCTGGTTTGATGAGTTCGGCATCCAAAGGATGGCTATAGATCGAGCGCTGGTAGAGCAGCGCGACGAGCTCGAGGGAGTTTTCGTGCTGCTTGCAGGCGACGACTTCATATGAAAGCGGGTTGCCAGCTATGTTAAAAGTCACGACCTGCACGGATAGCGCAAAAACGACTCTTCAAGTCGAAGGAAAATTGGCGGGAGCTTGGGTCGGAGAACTCGAGCGTTGCTGGACGGAGATCGCGTCCAACCAGGCGGTGACGGTTTCGTTACAGGCGGTCACGTTTATTGACGAGAAAGGAAAGGCGCTCTTGATAAGGATGCACCAGAGCGGCGCGGAGCTGTCAGCCGAGGGATGCATGATTAAAGCCATGGTGGAAGAGATCAGGGAACGGCACCCGCGCAGTTAAAGAAAGAAAGAGAGGTAGAAAACCATGCAGGAT
The DNA here is from genome assembly GCA_050735755.1 of Binatia bacterium. Taxonomy (GTDB): domain Bacteria; phylum Desulfobacterota; class Binatia; order UBA9968; family UBA9968; genus DATMAM01. The sequence goes on along the minus strand of JBOHVR010000599.1, from coordinate 4,356 downwards.
TGGACAGATCAGCAGATCGAGGAAAAAATGGGATCCCTTTTTTTCCCGGACATGATCGCGGCTCCAGACTATTTCGAGAGCCTGACTCGCAGAACCACGCTGGATCCGAGCAAGAAGCTCATGCTGGCGATCTTGGAAGACGGCGTGAGGTGTTTCCAAGCGTATGCTTCGGCGCGAGGAGGCCAACAAAAGAAGCTCTATGCCGAGGCGGAGCAGTGGATCATGGAACAGGGAAACGACGAGATATTTTCCTTTGAAAACATTTGTGAGGTTCTGGGGTTGAATCCGCAGTACGTGCGTGAGGGATTGATACGTTGGCGGGAGAGGAAGTTGCGAAACTCTCCCATTCCCGAACCCTGGGGAGAAGAAAGGATGGCCGGTTGACATGAAAGTTTCTCTTATAGCATGGCGCCTCTTTTGGGAGGCCTTTGACAAGCAAGAGTCCGGTGGGTTGGATGGATGGCTGGCAAGGTGGGTGTTCGCCAATGATGGAGTCAGATTGTCAATGAGGTCACAACGGTTCAACTCGCGCAACGCGGATCTGGCAGTTGATCATAGAAAGGTAGCCGGCGGAGATCCTCATGCGGGAGTTCTGGCCTGAGCTGCATTGAAAGCCAGCCCAAAGATCTTAAGGGGCTTCGTGACCTATCGGCGCGCTCAAGTCTCTGCCGAGCCATACATCGGACCGGATAGCGGCTGAACGCGTAGGGTAATCATCTATCTGCGCTCGATTTAAGCGTCCGAGGAAGAGGAGAGTTTCCTAAGTCAATACGCGCGTAAAAGAGAATCCATTATGAAGATGAGAAAATCTTATTGCTAGGATTGTGGTTGTTGAGCCTGAGCACGTTGCTCATGGTCCTGGCCGGTTGTCGTCAAGACCAACCGCCGCCGCCTCCGCCGCCGAATGTCACCGTCAGCCGGCCGATCATTGAGAAGGTCATCGAATGGGACGAGTACACGGGACGTCTGGAAGCGACCGAGCAGGTCGAGGTGAGAGCGCGCGTCAGCGGGTATTTGCAGTCTATCCATTTCAAAGACGGCCAGATCGTGAAGAAGGGCGGTTTGCTGTTCGTCATCGACCCCCGGCCTTATCAGGCGGAAGTGGATCGGGTCCAGGCTGAATTACAGCTTGCCCAGGCGCGGCTCGAGCTCGCCAAAAGCGATTACGCGCGCGCAAAAAAGTTGATTCAGTTCCGAGCGATCTCGCAGGAGGAAGCGGGATCGCCCTGCCGGTCGCTTTCGCGGGTGCCCTTGTCTCAGTTGGTTCGGATCGCGGCACTTAGCCCTGAAAGTCGCGGCGCGGCGGGTTGGCTCTTTCTTTCAAGAGCCAATCTCTGAATATGCCACCCAACCATTCTTTGGCGGCGTCGAAAAACGGCTCCCAGATCGAGTCGTACGGTCTGTCGAACGGGAACTCGGCGCCGCCGTCGATCAAGCGCGCAGCAAGGATTTGCTGAAAAAAATCGCCAACCACCGGCAAGGCGTTATGCGCGCCCTCGCCCCAATAGTTGCTGCGCATGGTGACCCGCGGGTCGTTGAAGCCGACCCAGGCGCCGGCCACGAGTTGCGGATGCATCAAGATAAACCAGCCGTCGGTATTGTTCTGCGTGGTGCCGGTTTTTCCCGCTACATCGGCGCGCAGGCCGAACTGCGTGCGCACTGCTCGTCCGGTGCCCTGGTCCACCGCGCCGCGCAGCATGTTGATCAAATGTCCCACGGTTCTTTCGGTCATGACGCGCTCGCTTTCGTTTGCGAACTGTGCGAGCACGTTGCCGTTCTTGTCAGTGATGTGCGTGACAAAAATCGGCTGGCGGTATTCGCCGATGGCGGCGAGCGTGCTGTAGGCGGAGACCATTTCCAACGGGGTAACCGGACTGGCGCCGAGGGCCAACGCCGGCACCTCGTCGAGCTTACTTCCATTAACTCCCATGCTCCGCGCAAGCGCCGCGGTTTTTCTGGCGCCGACTTCCTGCATGACCTGCGCTGTTATCGTGTTTTTCGAATAGATGAGACCCTCCCGCGCGGTCATGCGCCGGCCGGTGGGCTCCGATAGGTCGGAGGGACGCCATACGGTGCCGTCCGGCATGGGAATTTCGACTGCGCGGTCGGTGAAATACTTATCCGGCGACATTCCCTGCTCGAGGGCCGCGCCGTAAACAAACACTTTAAACGTCGAACCCGGTTGCCGCCGCGCTTGCGCCACGTGATCGAATTGGTCGGTCTTGAAGTCGCGGCTACCGACCCACGCTTTGATGCGCCCAGTAGTTGGATCGATCGCCACAAAGCCCGCCTGCAGACGCGTTTTGTCGGCGCGGAGCTTGGTCATGAACTCGCGGTTTCTCTTGAGCTGCGCCAGCGCCGCCTCGGGAGTCGCGCCCGCCTCGACCGCGCTGCGATAAGCGACGGACTCGCGGATGAACATGTCGATTAAGCCGGGCTTGGTTTTCCAGAAATAAGCGAAAGGTTGCACCCGCCGGCGCATACCGACATAGGGAGTCGTGCTCGACGCTAGCAAGCGTGCGGAGCTCATGCCCCACTCGACGTCGGCGACCGCCTGCAGGGCTTCCATCTGGCGGTTTACGGCTTGGTTGGCAACCGCCTGCAAACGTGAATCGATAGTGGTGTGCACGATCAATCCGTCGGAATAAATGTCGTGGTCGTTACTGTCCGCCCAATCGATCAGCCATTTACGAATGTGCCCGGCGAGATGAGGGACGGGGCCGATGGCTTCCGGCTGGCGCGCGAAATTGAGCCGCATCGGCCTGGTTTTTAGCCTATCGAAATCGGCCTGGCGCAACACTCCGCGCTTGACCATTTGCGACAACACCACGTTGCGGCGCCTCAGCGCGCGCTCGGGATTCAGCACCGGGTTGTAGTAGCTGGTGCCTTTCAACATGGCGATCAAAGTTGCGCTTTCAATTACAGTAAGTTTGCGGGCCGGCTTGTCGAAGTACGTGCGCGCCGCCATTTCGATACCGAACGCATTGTACAAAAACGGCATGGTGTTGAGATACGTTTCTAATATTTCGTTTTTTGTATAGGCGTATTCGATTTTAATCGCGGTGATCGTCTCCTTAATTTTCCGCGTGATCGTCCGCTTTCGGCCGACTTCCTCCGGATAGAGGTTGCGCGCGAGCTGCTGGGTTAGAGTTGAACCGCCCTCCGGATCGCCGGTGAAGGTCCGCAGGATGCCTGTCGCGGTGCGCCATAAATCAATGCCGTAGTGTTGGTAAAAACGGTGATCTTCCGTGGCGATCAGGGCATGGATCACATGCGAAGAGACTTGATTTAACCGGACCCATTCGCGGTTCATCGGCTTAAGAGTGGCCAGGCGCTTGCCATCGGACGAAACCAGCACGCTGGGTTGGTCGATTTTGGCTTTTCGGATGTCGGAAATACTGGGCGTGAACGGTATCAAAATGACAGCGTAGGCACACAACAGCGCGACTCCAAACGCGCCTAACGCGGCCACTCCCTTCGCGCCATGAATGATCCTGACCCGCATCCTTAAGGTTGGATCGATTGCGGCCCTGAAGTAGCCCGCGAGGCGCCGGTACAAGCGCTTGACCCGTCCGGGAGGGAGGTTTTCAGCCACGATTATTATTCCAGGTTTTTGCCGATACTGAAAAGGTCCCGAGAGATGGATAGATGTTCGTTACCGAGCTTTAGACGTACCCAAGTGCACAGTCATTCGCGGAGCCTTTCAGGCCATCATGCCGCATGCCGCCGCGCGATGACGGTGTTTTCCCGTACGGGTATCTCAACTCTCACAACCCTTCTAGAAAAGCACGCGGAAGGCTCGCTCGCAACGAAGCGTCCGAGGGAAGAAGAAGAGGGGACTCGGTTAGCTTGGTTCGAGAAGACTGCATCACCCGCACCGTAGACCGCGATAGATTGATCTTCTCTTGCTCCTTAAGTTTTTCTGTTAAATGCGTGTCGTTTAATCCTCGGTAGCGACCTCGCACCCAGTGAAGCACCTGCGCGATCTGCTCTGAGTCTGTTTTGTTGCGCGCCGGCTTACCGCGACTGCCATGCAACAACCCCGCAACACCGTGCTCTTTCATCTTGCGCCGTAGCCGCTTCATCTGACGCGGCGAAATCCCCAAAAGCTTTGCCCCTCTTCCCACACTCTCCCGCCCCTCTAACGTCATCCGCACAACGTGCATCCGGTGCAACTCTTTCTGACTCACCCTTAACTCCCCAATCCGTCATCCGATCTCCTCCATTGCGGAGAAGATCCTACCTAACAGGGTGACATTTTCGCTAAGCAGTTTTGGGGTGACATTTTCGCTAAGCTACCACACCAGGCAAATGACGCCTTGACAAACTCTCTCGGTTGGGAATATACGAAAAATC
>JBOHVR010000598.1:0-5772 GCA_050735755.1 Binatia bacterium | reverse complement strand
TTTCAACGCGGCGTCGGTCAAGAGATCGAAGGCGCCGGCGCAGGCTTGGCCATCGTGCGCCAAGTCGCCGAGCATCATGGGGGTCGCGCCTGGGTGCAAGCGCGGGAAGGAGGGGGTTCGGAATTCTTTCTCACTTTCGGGGTCTAAGCCATTGCACCGGGCGTAAGCATGAAGGCAAAAACAGACTTGGATTGTTCTGGCGCAGGCTAGCGGGTACGCGCTCAGATCGCTGAATCCCCGTAGCTTGTTCTACTCACTTTTCATGGTTTTCCGCTTTTCTCCTTACTCCCACTCCTTTTGCCTTCCGCCTGCCGTCTGCTTTCCGCTTTCAACCTCCATATTTAATGGTCCTGGCAAAATCGTACAGCGACTGCACTAAAAAGGTCTGGAGAAAAAAAATGGCGATAAAAACCACGATCGGCGAAAAGTCAATGCCGCTGGCGCGAAGAAACGGCATTGCGCGGCGGACGCGGTACAGAACTGGCTCGGTTACGTTGTAGAGAAAGCGCACGATGGGATTGTACGGATCGGCATTGACCCAGGAAACCACCGCGTGAATAATGATAACCCACATGTAAAGCCACAAAACCATATTCAAGGCCCCTGCGGCAGCCTCGATGAAATTAGCGAGCAAGAACATTTTTTAGCGCCTCCTCTCACCAAAAATCGCCGTTCCGATCCGCACAATTGTGGCGCCTTCTTCAACGGCCACTTCGTAGTCGTGGGTCATTCCCATAGAAAGCTCGCGCAGGTCGACGTTCGGAATTTTAAGTGCCTCCAGCTTGAGTTGCAGTTTCTTAAGGTCACGAAAGAACGGCCGCGTCTCTTGCGGATCCGCGCGGAACGGCGGGACCAGCATCAAGCCCTCAACCTGCAGATTGCTCAAGTTGCCGACTTCCTCGAGTAAAGCAGGCAAGGCCTGATCGCTTACTCCCCTTTTCGTTTTCTCTCCTCCGAGGTTGACCTCGATCAGAGTTCGACAAATCTTGCCTTTTCGGTTTGCTTCCCGATCCAGCCGGCGCGCGAGCTCGGCGCTGTCCACGGACTCGATGACAGAAAAGAGCTCCACCGCCTCCCTGGCCTTGTTCCGCTGCAGATGACCGATGAGATGCCACTCCAGCCCTTCCCCCAAGGCTTGAACTTTCGGCCTTGCTTCCTGGACATAGTTTTCGCCCAGCAGGCGGACTCCCGCCTCGATGGCGGCCCGGATTATCGAGACGCCGTGAGACTTGCAAGCAGCAAGCAACTTGATCTCCCCAGGATCGCGCCCGCTGCGTTTCGCGGCCGCGCCGATGTTGTCCATAACTGCCCGGCAATTCCGAAAAACATCGATCATAGGCTTCGTGTTCCGCATTTCCGGCCCACTATGTCATAGCGAGCTGAGCCCCGGCAATGGGAAGACAAACGTGAAGCGCATTGCGCCGCTTGCGTCTCCTGCGGGTCGAACCGGGGTTTGCAAGGCGCATCGCCCTGAGCGCTCAGCATTTGCCTTTCCTTGACTTTCGGCTTTGCCTTTTTCTCTCTGCCTCGTTAGACTTCTTGCAGATGGTTAAGAGAGTTGCCGCGTATATCTCTTTCCTTCTGCTTTTGTGCCCCACGGGCCTAAAGTCCGCGGACAGGGAAACGCAAGCGATATTTGCCCAAGCCTATTCGCTGTTTAGTCAGAATCAATTCACGGAAGCAGAAGCCCTTTTTCTAACGACACTGCAAAACGATTACCTGCTCTCCGACTACAGCTTGTATTTTCTTGCCCGCATCGCGCTGGATCGCGGCGTATCCGATCGCGCGCGCCAACACCTGACCGCTTTGAAGGATAAATTTCCGGATAGCGTATGGATCGCGGAAGCCAACCTGCGACTGGCCAAAGATTCGCTGGCGGCCAAAGACTATGCTCGCGCGCTCCAGGAGTTGCGCCCGCTTTTTGATCTCAAGGGACGTGCTGGAATTGCTTGCGAGGCGAGGTTTTGGATGGCGCAGATCCACGCTCTTCAGGGACAGCCGCGGCAGGCTTACGCCGCATACCAAGAGTTGCGCCGCGCGTTTCCTCTGTGCACCTGGGCGCATGCCGCCAGAAAAGAGACGCAGGGGCTCCAGCAGCAAGATCCTGACTTCTTCACCCCGGCGTCCTATGAGCGTTCGTGGGAAGAAGCCGATCTGCTTTTGCGCCAGCGGCAATACCGCGAGGCTGAACGCGCTTTTCGCAATTTGCTTGAACTGTTCCCCGACGAAAGCTGGCGTCCCCGCTCTCTCTTCGGCTTGGCGCGAGCCTACGCCGCTCAGGGCAAAAGAGCGGAAGAAGCCCCGCTGCTCGCCGTCATCGCAAACAAATATCCTCATAGTCCGGAGGCGGTCCTGGCGCTTAATCGTCTCGCCCGGATCTATTGGAACGCGGATGAAAATCAAAAGGCCCTGGCCTACTTCAACCGGCTCCTCGAGCGCTATCCCCAAAGCTCTTTTGCTGCCAGCGCCCACATCGCCGTCGCGCGCATTTATTTATCTCTCGGCCAGCCGCAAGAAACGATCACGATGTTGCGCGCTTTTGCGCACCGGTTTCCGACGAGCCCTCTGCGCGGCGAGGCCAAGTGGAGACTGGCATGGATCTATTACCTCCAGGGCAACTATGAGCGCGCCTACGCGGCGTTCAAAAGTCTCGCCGCGGAACAAATGGCGGAGCGCTATCAAACGGCGGCGCTTTATTGGCAGGGCCGGACCGCGGAAAAAACCGAGCGCCATGAAGAGGCAAAGAATACTTATCTGACGCTCGTAACGCAGTACGACGAGAGCTTCTACGCGGGTCCCGCGCGCCGGCGTCTTAAGACTAACGGTCAGATCCAGGAAGTGAAGATTAGCTCCGACGCGCCAGCAACGGACTCGGGCAAGCTACCCAACGCCCGCTTTTCTTTTCATCTGGCGCGCGCGCGTGAACTCGCCGAACTGTCCCTGAGTCCTTTTGCGGTTGCTGAATTGGACGCGATCAGAGAACAAATTGCCGATCCAGAATCGGCGCTCCTCCTGGCGCGCGAATACGCGCGCCTCGGCGCTTACCACCGCAGCGTGCCTCTCGTCGCCCAGAACCCGGCAGCTTCGGATGAGGTCAGGATGCACCGTTATCCTCTGGCCTACTGGGAACTGGTGCAACGAAAAGCTAAGGAAAGAGGATTAGACCCTTACCTGGTGCTCGCTCTGATACGCCAGGAAAGTCTCTTTGATGCCCGCGCGGTCTCACCGGCTCACGCCATGGGACTCATGCAACTCCTGCCCTCCACAGCGGCGCGGTTGGCGAAGCAACTGGGTCTGCCGGAACCGGCGCCGGAACAACTCTTTGACCCCGAGTTGAACATCACGCTCGGGACTTACTATCTCCAGGAACTCATGCGCCTGTACGCCGATAACCCGGTAAAGGCACTCGGCGCTTACAATGCCGGTGAGAAAGCCATGGCGCGCTGGGAACGACAGATTGCAACCGACGATGCCGAGGAATTCATCGAGCGCATCACCTACGGAGAGACTCTCCGATACGTCAAGCTGGTATTGCGCTCGCGCCGCCTTTATCACGGCCTCTACGCCGATCAGAAATGAAAAAGACAGTTCCTTTTATCGGTGTAACTTCCGATGTTCGCGCGAATCCTCTCACTTCTTTTCCGCCAGAACCCATCATGTTTCTCGCCCAGCGCTACACCCAAGCGCTCCTGTCCTCGGGCGCTTTACCGTTGGTCCTGCCGCTCGGCCTTTCCCGCCCCGATTTAGCACAACTGCTGGATCGCATCGACGGTATCCTGGTAACGGGCGGCAATTTCGACGTTCATCCCAGATTCTATGGCGAAGACCCCGCTGCCGCTTTGGGAGAGATTAAAGACGAGCGCACCGAGTTCGAGCTGGAGCTGATCACGGGGGCCCTGGATCGTGATATGGCAGTTCTGGGGATTTGCGGTGGAGAGCAGGCCATTAATGTCGCTCTCGGCGGGACCCTGTATCAGGATATCCGCACCCAACTCCCACATGCACTCGAGCATGAGCTTGGTTCTTTGCGCGCAGACGGCGGCCACTCGATTCACCTCACTGCCGGCACCCGGCTACACGCAATCGTCATGCAAGACGTGCTCAACGTGAACACGAGCCACCATCAGTCTGTCAAGCAACTCGGTCGCGGACTGGCCCTCAATGCCGCCAGCGAAGATGGCGTGATCGAGGGAATCGAAAGCGCGAATCATCGCTTTGTCGTCGGCGTCCAGTGGCATCCGGAGCGGCTGATGAAGGAGCGCTCGCAGCAAAGAATTTTTTCAGCGTTTGTCTCCGCTTGCAGTTTCCCGCACCCCTAGCCGCCGAACTCCCTGTTTGCGCAGGATTATTCTTCGGATAAATCAATCACAGAAAGGACAAGCTAAGCCAAACCAGGACATTTCGGCGCATCAGGTGGCCAATTTCGTTCAGAATGCGGTTTTACGAGGTAAAAGGACCTTTGCAATTCGTTACATTTCAATAACTTGACACACCTGGAGGTGGCATGTTTATTGATTCAACGGTGTGCCGATCAAAAAATCGACGGATTGGTGTGCCTTGCTGGTCAAATTCCCCTTTCCTACGAATCTTCGTTCCCGTCTGGTCGCGCTAATCTTACTTGTCATCGTCTCAGCCGCAGTCTTGATTCTATCTACGGCGTTCGAAGAACGTCGTGTCGCGGTTGTGAACGCACAGGATCGATTGCTACAACTTGCGCGCTTAGCTGCCAACGAGCATGAGCAACTGATCGAAGGAGCACGCCAGCTCCTCATCGGCCTCACCCATCTTCCCCAGGTCCAGGAACATCAAACCGAAGCCTGCAATGCTCTTTTTCGCAGGCTCATCACGCAGTTTCCAACGTATACCCATCTGCTTGCCGCCAAGCCCAATGGCGAAGTCTTCTGCAGCAGCGCGCCAGCCTTCAGTCCTTTGAACATTGCCGACCGCGCCAGTTTCCAGCGCACGATCGAAACCCACAACTTCACCGTGAGCGAGTATTTGATTGGGCGCATCAGCGGCAAGCCGGTCATAACCTTTTCTTATCCCTCCATGGATCTCGACAGAAATATCAAGGCGTACGTCGCGATCGGCATGGATCTGTCATGGTTCAACAGAGTAGCCACGCAGACGTCGTTGCCGTCCGGAGCGACGATTTGCATCCTCGACCGGCGCGGGACGGTGCTGGCCCACTATCCGAACAATCACCACTCGTGGATGGACCAATCGGTCAAACAAACGCCGGTGATGCAAAGCCTGCTCAACCGCAGCGAAGATATGGTCGAGGCGCTCGGTCTGGATGGGATAACCCGCTTCCACGTTTCCACGCCCCTGCAGAATTTGGAAGAGCCCAGCCTGTTTGTCAGCATCGGCATCCTCCCCGAAACTGTCTTTATCGAGGCCAATAAAGTATTAACTCGCAACCTGGCCGGCCTAGGTGCGATCGGGTTCCTGGCTTTGGCGGGAGCCTGGTTCGGCAGCGAACTTTTTTATCTGCGCCGGGTGAACACCTTGCTCCGCGTGACGCAACAACTTGCGGCAGGGAATCTCAGCGCCCGCACGGGCCTTCCCGGGGGAAGAGACGAGATGAACCGGTTGGCTCGCACCATCGACGAGATGGCCGAGTCTCTGGAGCGCCTCATGGCTGAGCGCAAGCAGGCCGAAGAGGCTTTGCGGGAAAGGGAGCAACTCTACCGGGCAGTGGTCGAAAACGTGGCCGACGGCATCGGCATTAACGTCGGCCGTAAGCGGGAGTTTGTAAACAGCGCCTTTCTA
>JBOHVR010000597.1:0-3991 GCA_050735755.1 Binatia bacterium | reverse complement strand
GCTCTGGGGGCCGCTTTCGTTGGAAAAGAAAAAAAACAGGGCCAGGTCGCCATGGTGTTCTTTGGCGACGGCGCAGGGCAGGTCGGCGCGTTTCACGAGTCGCTCAACATCGCGAGCCTGTGGAAGCTGCCGGTAATTTTTGTCTGCGAAAACAACGGTTACGCGGAATTTACCCCGCTATCCGCGCACACGCTCGTCTCACGACTCGCGGACCACGCGCGCACCTATGGGATGCCCAACAGCACAATCGATGGCAATGACGTTCTGGCCGTGAAAGACGCGATCGGCGCGGCGGTGCGCAGGGCGCGCGCGGGGAAAGGACCGACGTTCGTTGAATGCCTGACCTACCGGCTGCGCGGTCACTACGAAGGCGATCCGGCCAAGTACCGGGAGCTTGCCGAAGTAAAAGAATGGAAAACTAAAGATCCCATTGCGCGCTTCACGCGCCTGCTGCAGAAGAGACGCGCGATTTCCGCGCGCGAGGTTGCTCAAGCCGAAGAGGACGCGCGTGCCCGCGTGGAACAGGCGGCGCAGTTTGCTCTGTCAGCACCGTGGCCCGAGCCGGAAGAAGTGGCAAGCCAGGTCTACGCCTAGGGCAAGTAAAAAGTAAAAAGGCAAAAGTAAAAAGTAAAAAATAAGAATCACAATCTTGTCTGGATTCCCGCCTGCCGTGAGTCGAACGGATAGAAAGCATTCGGGAATTACAAACTCTAACAGGTTGCTGAAAGAAGTTCGGAATGCTTCGACAAGCTCAGCATGAACGGAATTTCTCAGTCACTTCAAATTTCTTTCCGTTTGTCCTGAGCGTGTCGAAGGACTCCGAGACGGGTTTTTCATCAACCCGCTAGAGCCAGGCCGCAAGAAAGAACGAACCGAGATGGCGCAGCAAACGTATCGGGATGCGATCCGTGCGGGACTGCGCGAGGAGATGGCGCGGGACTCCAGCGTCTACATCTTTGGAGAAGATGTGGCATTGGGCGGGCCTTTTGGCGTAACGAGCGGCTTGGCGGAAGAGTTCGGATCCAACCGCGTCGTCAATACTCCGATCAGTGAAGGGACGGTCATGGGGCTGGCAATCGGCGCGGCGATTGGGGGATTACGCCCCGTAGTCGAAGTGATGTTCGTCGATTTTATCACTCTGGCAATGGACCAGCTCGTGAATCATGCGGCCAAGCTGCATTACATGTCCGGCGGACAACTGCGCGTGCCGCTCACGGTGCGCGTTCAAGGAGGTGTGATGGGCGGCTTCGCCGCGCATCACTCCCAAAGTCTCGAGGCATGGTTTCTCCACGTCCCTGGGTTGAAGGTCGTCATGCCTTCGAACGCAGCGGATGCCAAAGGCCTGCTGAAGGCGGCGATTCGCGACGACAATCCGGTTCTCTTTATCGAGCATCGTGGGCTTTACGCAGCGCGCGGCGAAGTGCCGGATGACGATCATCTTGTTCGGATCGGCAGCGCGGCGATCCGGAGAGTTGGAAGAGACGTGACAATCGTCGCGATTGCGAAGATCATAGACTCAGCCCTCGAAGCCGCTGCCGAGCTGGAGGCCGAAGGGATTTCCTTGGAAGTGATTGATCCGCGCAGCCTGTACCCGCTGGATCTGGAAACTATTGCGTACTCAGTTAGGAAAACAAGCAGGCTCGTTATTGTACATGAGGCCGTGGAAAGCGGCGGCGTAGGAGCGGAGCTTGCCGCGCGAGTTCAGGAGGCAGTGCTCGATTATTTGGACAGTCCAATTCTGCGCGTCACCGCTCCGTTTGCGCCCGTTCCCTACAGCGGCCCGTTGGAAAAGCACTTTGTCCCCGGCCCAAAAGAGATCGTTAACGCGGTGCGCAACACACTGCGCGGCGGAAGCTGATGCGATTGGGTTGTTTGTCTGCCGACAATTCGTACACAATGCGTAGGATGGGTTGAGCGAAGCGATACCCATCATCCCGCGTTCGGAACCACGAGACCACCTCCAACATGATGGGTATCGGCGCAAGGCGCCTCCACCCATCCTACATTCATCACGCGGGTTGATCATTTTCTTTGGGGGTGCAGGGGGTGTCCCCCTGCCGTGTTCATATTTCTTACACCTATGGCGCGCTACGAGCATTTGCCGAATGGATTGAGAGAATCGAAACCCATCACGCTACTTATCCACGAAATCACCGTTCCAAAACATGATGGGTATCGGCGGGTGGCCGCTACTCAATCCTAGGCTTTCTTGGCAGGCTCCGCGAAACCCATCGGTCTTTCTATGTTCCTCGCCATTGCACAAGGAATGTGAACGGTTTATTTGAAAACAACGCGCACTGTTATCTTGTCTCTAATGTCTGTAAGCCATTCATCCGCGCCATCAGCGGCGGTTCTTCGCGAGAGCGATAAGGGCAAGATTTCCCTCGCGAGCCTCACGCTTCCCGAGAATCGGTTCCTAACGCTTACATGCGAGGGCAAGCCCGTCACGATCTGGGGCGAGCTCTCATTGCCCACGAAAGCATCAGGTCCGTTTCCGGCAGTCGTGCTGGCTCATGGATGCGGGGGGTTGAGGCCGACGGTGAGAGAATGGGCAAAGCGGTTAACCTTGATGGGAGTCGCCACTTTTGCATTGGATAGCTTCGGCGGGCGTGGAATTCGGGAAACGTGCACGGGGCAAAGTCGGATCAACCGAGGGAGCCGGATTATCGATGTGTATCGCGGGCTCGAGCTTCTGGCGACGCACCCGCGCATCGATCCTTCGCGCATTGCACTCATGGGGTTTTCGCAGGGCGGCGCCGTGACACTGCTGGCGCGCCAACTTCGCTTGCAACGTTTGTGGATGCGGGGTGGCCGGGAGTTTGCCACGTATCTGGCCTTTTATCCCGGGACCTGCAATTACCGGTTCTTAAACGAAACCGAGGTCAGCGACCGGCCGCTCAGGATTTTTCAGGGGACCGCCGACGACTGGACTCCAATTGGCCCCTGTCGCGAATATGTTAAAAGGATGCGCGCTGCGGGAAAGGATGTTGAAATATTGGAGTACGCCGGCGCGCACCACGGCTTCGATAATCCCAGACTGCCCGCAGCTAGATTCCGGCCGGAGGTGCTCAACAGCAGCAACTGTTCATATGTGGAAGGCGAGCCGGGCCGCTTCCAAGTCCTGCATCGCGAAACCAGCAAGCCGTCAAGCTCAGAAAATTCGTGCCGCAAGCGCGGCGCGACGATCGGGTATCATCCCGCGGCTTATAAGAAAGCGATCGAGGACGTGCGGACTTTTCTGCGCAGGATCTTCAGAATTTCCCAAGGCCAATAGCGTCCGTCAACTCGCGAAGGTTGATTGATTAGGCACGTCTCGGTAAACAGATACCGATGACGAAGGAAGATTTCTTATGGCTAATGAAAAAGTAACCTTTACCTTGCCAGAAGAATTGGTCCGCAGATTGAAGAAAATTCCTGCCGGAAAAAGGAGCACATTTGTTAGGGTGGCAGTGGAGAGAGAACTGGACCGCGAGACTGCAATTTCATTCCTCAGGAGAATGAAAGGAAAAAAGGTCTGGAAAGGAAAGCATCACCCGTAGGATGGGTTGAGCCCTTCGATTACACTCAGGACAGGCGCAAGGGAAACCCATCGATTCGAAACCATCAGGCAACCGGCAACGGACCGATGGGTATCGGCGAGTCGCGCCTCAACCCATCCTACGCGGGTTCGAGCCCATCCGCCTCGTTTTGACACAGATCCGCTCATCCATTACATTGAAATGTTCGCTCTTATTTTTCCTCACCAGTTTTGGTGCTCTAGCTAGGGGGTTGCTGAAAAAAGATTAGGAATGCTTCGAGAGCCTCATGCTTCGACAATGCTCAGCAGAACGGAAAATCATCAGCAATATCAAGTCCCCTCCGTTCGTCCTGAGCGCCGTCGAAGGACTCAGAAGGGTTTTTCAGCAACCCGCTAGCTAGCTAGGCATGGCGGTTTGTTGAGGCGAGTCGATGGTTGACTTGGACAAAATCGTGTCGCTGTGCAAACGGCGCG
>JBOHVR010000596.1:0-13849 GCA_050735755.1 Binatia bacterium | reverse complement strand
TGCCCAAGGAGCCGGCGCAAAGGGCCCGCCTCAAGATCCTGATTGATTACGGCATGAACCATTTGAATGGTCCTTATCAGACACTCCGTGAAGAGTTGGCCAAAGATGAGAAAGAACGCGATACGGTAAAAATCGCAGAGGCAAAGAAGCAAACCATAGACCTGCTGAAGCGATTCGAGAACGAAATGGCCGAGCAAACCTTCCTCGGCGGCAATTTCTCTCTTTTGGACGCCGATCTGATACCGCGAATGCTGCGTTACGACAGCATGGGGATATTGCCGGATCCTACTTTGCCTCGACTCAGCCTCTGGCTCCGGAGGATGAAGGAGCGTCCCTCCGTCAAGGTGATCGCCTGATTCAAGGCCCGCTTTGTTGGCCTGATATTCCGAGACCGCACTCTCTCCGCAAGTCATACCGCGCCGTTCCTTCCATTACGACGGTCATGGGTTTTGCTTCGCTTATTTTGTGGCCCCTGCTGCGCTATTGGGCGCGCAAGGCAAAACCCGTTCGGAGCGGAAACAGTCTCCTCCCCGCTTTAACAAAAGCGGTGCGAGTCGTCTGGGGTCCTTACGCAGTTCCACATCTAATTGCCGAAAACGAGCCTGACCTATTTGTCGCGCAGGGCTTCGTCCATGCGCAGGAGCGGCTTTGGCAGATGGATTTTTCGCGCCGTTTTTTCTGCGGCCGTCTGGCAGAAATCTTTGGGGCCAAATTCTTGCCTGCGAGAGAGCTCCCGTCCGGCTTTAAAGACGCAACGATGGCCGATCTCGATTTCTTCGTCCGGCTCATGGGAATCCGTCAAACCGCAGTTTCTTCGTTAGCGCTTTTACCCGACAAGCTCCAGGGATTCCTTGAGGCCTACAGCCAGGGCGTTAACCGATTTATCGAAACACATCGTAACCTCCTCCCCGTGGAATTCCGTTTGCTTCGCTACGAACCGGAGCCGTGGAGACCCGAGGACTGTCTTACCATAGGGAAAGGATTTGCCCTACTTCTCTCCACTTCCCTGCTGACGCGCCTTGCGCTGACAGCCCTGGCGGAAAGGCTTCATGGCCAAGAAAGTAAACTCAGGTCTCTGTATCCCAGTTATCCATCGCAGGATCCTTGCATCACCCGCGTCAGCGCCGAGAGCTCCAAAGAGCTGCTCTGCTTTCTGAACGGAACATTCACGGCAGCGCAGGGGAGCAACAGCTGGGTTGTAGCATCTTCCCGTTCCGCGACCGGCAAACCGATCCTTTGCAACGATACCCACCTCAGAATGAACTTGCCGTCGGTCTGGTATCTCATGCACCTCAAGGCGCACAACCCTGAAGCGGCGGCAGATAATTTCACAGTCTGGGGCGCAACCGTCCCGGGCTGCCCCTGCGTTTATATCGGACATAACGCGAGCATCGCCTGGGGCGTCACGGCGGCTCTCTGCGACGACGCCGATCTATACGAGGAGAAAATTCATCCCGCGGACCTGGACTTATACTTGGCCGCCGGAGAATGGAAAAAGATGAAACACCGCGAGGAGCACATTGCGGTTCGCGGCGGGGCCGGGGTAAGGAGGATAATTCGATCGACTCGGCATGGCCCACTGCTCAGCGACTTCACGTCCTGGGGATCGTCCCAACAAGCCATGGCGCTCAAATGGACCGGTCAAGACCCCGCCTTAGAGTTCCAGGCCCTTTATGGAATCAATAGAGCGCGCGACTGGAGCGAATTCCTTGATAGTCTGGAGCTTCATGTGGCGCCGACCCTGAACTACCTGTACGCGGACATCTCCGGCAATATTGGTTACTCGCTTGCCGGGAAAGTCCCGTTGCGCCTCCGGCCATCCCTTCTGCCGCTGCCCGGATGGCGCGAAGATTTTGAATGGCAAGGCTACATTCCGTTCGCGGAGCTGCCGCGTCTTTACAATCCTCCAGAAGGAGTTATCGCGAACGCCAACAATTCAGTGGCCGACCAGTCCTACCCCTATTACCTTTCCGCCCTGTTTGAGCCTCCCTACCGCATCCGCCGGATTAGAGAAGTCTTGACGGCGAAAAACCTCTACACTCTCGAAGACATGGCCGCGATCCAGCGTGATATCGTTTCAACTCTTGCACAGACGACGATTGCTATCCTCAAGGAAGATCTCGAGCAGGCTGCCGTCAAAGAGCCCACGTTGGCGGAGCACGTGAACAGGCTGCTCGCCTGGGACGGCAGTTGCTCCGAGGGCAGCGATGAGGCGGCTCTGTTTCACGTATTTCACCAGCGCTTGATGGGCAACATTCTCGAGCCCGATTTGGGCAGCGAGCTCCTGCGCGCGTATGCGGAAATCTTCAATCAATGTTTGATCCCTTTGGAGCAAATCTTAGGCGACCCTCAATCTCCCTGGTTTGAGCAGTCCCCGCGCGCTGCGATTATAGGGAAAAGTCTGCGCGAAGCTGTAAACGTGCTCAGCCGTGAATTCGGAGCAGAAAAAAAGAGCTGGGGTTGGGGACGGCTCCATGCGCTGACCTTGCGCCACCCACTCGGACAGAACCAGGCGCTTGCGCCTTTTTTCTCCATAGGCCCTGTCCCTTCTCCCGGCGACGCCGTGACGATCAATATGGGTTTTTTTAGCCATGCCAATCCCTACGACCAAATCGTGGGACCAACCTTGCGCATGATTCTCGACTCCGCAAACTGGGGCAATTCCAAATTTATCCTCGTCTCAGGCCAATCCGGTCATCCCTTCTCCAGATATTACCGCGATCAGTTCCAGCTGTGGCAAACCGGCAGTTTTATTTGCCTGGACCAAGACCCGGAAAAAATGGTCCATCGCCCCGTCCTGATTCTCACGCCCAGGACTTGACGATCCCGGCCAAGTTACACGCTAAAGCCTCCTTTTCCTTCTTGGAGCCGGAATTTCCGTTAGTTTGTCCATGGTATGCATCTATACTCGCTCGACCTGAGCCCCGTCGTCGTTGTGATACCCCCAAGCAGCACGGCCCTCCGTCTGCTCCTACTGACGTTGATCTTCTTCGTGATTCGGAAAAAGTGACCGCGAGAATTACGAGGGTAGCGACCCTTACCGGTCCGTGTGATACACTATCGGCTGATGTTGAAAAGAGGTGTGCTGATTATTTTTCTTGCTTGTTCTCTTCCTCGGGCGGCTGGCGCCGCCGACCTCTTCCGCTGGGTTGACGAAAGGGGTGTGATCCATTTCACGGACAGCCTGCACAACATCCCGGAAAATCATCGGACCCGGGCCGTGCGCATCCAAGCAAGGGAACCCCCAAAAGCTCAGGAGCAACCGTCTCCGCGAGCACCGGAAAAGGTAGCGGTGCCGATTCAGCAAAGGGGGCAAATCGTGATCGTTGCCGCCACGGTAAATGAAAAAACGAAAGGAAATTTTGTCGTCGATACCGGCGCCAGCTACACGATTATTTCGCGCGCAACTGCGCAAAGGTTGCAAATCGACCTCGACGCCAAACACCCGACTGCAGCTCTTCAAACCGCCAACGGTGTCATTGAAACTCCGCTGGTGGCTCTCGATTCGGTTGAAGTTGGAGGCCTGCAAGTCAAGGGAATCACCGCAGCAGTGCACGATGTCTTTCCGGACTCTAGTATTTCCGGCTTGCTGGGACTCAATTTTTTGACGAACTTCCGCATGGACATTGATACGAAGAGCAGTGTCCTGGTATTGGAAAAAAAATAACCGGCGAAAGCGAGCGCCTAAAGGCGAGTCCCAAGGTACTTAGCTCACTGCCGGGAAGCAAAATTCTCTTCTCGA
Organism: Binatia bacterium; assembly: GCA_050735755.1. Lineage (GTDB taxonomy): Bacteria > Desulfobacterota > Binatia > UBA9968 > UBA9968 > DATMAM01. Next base: position 10,107 of record JBOHVR010000596.1, on the reverse strand, counting down.
TGGCTTTCATCCTCGCGCACGACGAGCAATCGGTCAAAAGCGAGACTCATCCGCTTTTCTTTGGAGCTATTTCGAAGTTGCCGATCATAATGAAACTGGATGTCGTTTCTTCCTTGCCGCAGCAAAGAACCGGCAGGTTTGAATTCATACCAATGCCACCCCTTCTCCAGATACAAACGCGTCACATTGTGTCCATTGACCGCGATCCCGATTTCCCGGCAGGCGGGCCCGTCCTCCTGAAAGGCGAAAAGCCGGATAAAGAAACGATAGTTTTGCGCCTCCGGCAACGACACGCTGACGGACGCAGCCATCGGGTAACCGGATCCCGGCAAAACTCCACCTAGCCCGAACTCGCCTGCCGCAGATCCCGTCGGTAAACCAGCTTCTCCCAACACTTTCTCTAGATCAAGGGTCAGGAATGACGGAGAAATCGCCGCCTGCGCCTCTGAGATTTTGTGCGCGCCTATTTTCTGCTCCAGCACGGCGAAAAAAATAAGGGGAAGTAAGATGATCGCAACGCTGGGCGCCCAGCTTGCGATCCGGCTTGGCCTGGGCCGGTCAGGCACAAACGCGGCGAGCTTTTTGCTGACAAATTTGCCGATGACAAATCCCAGCAGAGCGCCGGCGATTACGTCGCGGAGAAAATGGGCGCGAAAGTAGAGTCGCGAAATACAGGTGACGGTCGCGAGCAGATAGAACCATGGGCTCCAAGACGGGAATGCGGTTCCAAGCACCGCGGCCAAGCTGAAAGACACGCTGGCGTGTCCGGAAGGAAAACCGGCCGTATCTCTTCTCGGGCGAGGCAGTTGGATGAAATCCTTTAATGCCCAAGCCAGGATTCCGGAGATCGCGATGGAGAGAAAGATGGCAACTCCGGCACGGATAGAGGTCCGGTTTCCCCGTACCAATCCCCAGCCAAGGACACTCAATCCAATCAGGACTGGGATCGGCCCATGGCCGAAGTGCCCCGCCAGATCCATCGCGCTTTCTAAGAACGCAAACTGAAGAAAGGCGCAGCCTGGTTCGATAATGTCCACCATTACCGAGAACAGTTACCATAGATTTCATCATGCAACAAACGTGGGCCATTCAAATCTGCGTAAAATTCGATTGAACTTGACTGGCCGTCTAGGCGTCTGCTACGTTGAACGCGTTTTTGCCACTGAAACCGATGGTTGTTGGAAGTAAAGGTAGTCCCGAGTCATGAAGCTCCGCGTCGGCAATGGGTGCTGGCATGCCGGACACGTGCGTGCCGCGGCTTTTGCGCTCGAGGCGGGCTTATTCGCCAGGGAGGGCCTGGACGTGGAAATCATCCACGCCAAAATCAATCCCAAGGCCATCGAGTCTAGCAGGCCTGACGGCGAGAGATACGATGAAGTCGGTACTGTTGTGCGCGACATGATGGCTTTCGGGATCGATATTATACCGGATGTCCACGTGCGCACGCCGTTCGCGGAGCGCAGTCTGGGTAACGACGAGATCCGCATCATCGGCGGCTGGCGTAACTGGTTTTCCGGAACCCTTGTCGCGGGCCCGAGCATCAAGTCCATTGCTGACCTTAGAGGGAAACGGATTGGAGATTGGTACAAGGGCGGTATTGCCACCATGTGGTTCGAGCACCAGCTACGTACAGCGGGCATCAATCCCGATCAGGAAGTCGACTGGAAAATCGGCTATCAATACGGCTCGATGAGAGAGGCGTGGAAGCCCCTGCTGCGCGGAGAGACCGACGCGGCGATCGTGGCCAACCCTTTTGTCGCAACGCTGCTCGAGCAAGGGTTTAATAAACTCTACGATTTTGTAGCGGATACCAAACCCCATGGCAGGCCGGACCGGGTCACCGTCGCGCGTAAATCCTTTATCCAGCGCAATCCCGAGCTCATCGTGCGCTACTGGAAAGCTACGATCCTGGGCTATCATGCCATGCGCATGGCGCCGGAGAATTTCCCGTTTCATCGCTATGTCGAAGCCAAGCTCAGAAAGGAAAACCCGGACGAATCGGAGCGCATGCGTGATTTGCTCTCACCGACCTTAATGGAAAGCTATTTTGTCCCTCTCGATGGACAATTAAGTCCGCAAGGCGTGTGGCGAATCCTGCAGGAACACCAGGACGCCGGGGTGCTCGCAAAATCAATCACGCGCTCGGACGTTGAGGAAGTCATCAGGCAGGAATTAGTCCAAGAGGCTTGGCAGGAGATCGCCGCAACCGATGATGTTAAACGCAACCTCGAGCGGCTCGAGCCTGTTGTCGCCAAGTACGGCTACTGAGTTTTCAACTGAACCTGCCCGCGCCTTACGTGCCGGCGTCAATGATTCCGGCACTCGCGCACGCGGCAGCCACCGAGAAGAACGCTCGCGGCGCCTTCCTCTAGGGTAAGAAATCTTGAGGAATTCCGCAATGTGTTGATCAGGTAAGACCCCCCTGAGCCTATGATCTATCGTTTACTTTCCCGGCAAGCAAAGTTGCGACCGGACAAAATTGCCGTCGCCGGGGAGCATTCGACCCTTACCTATGGGCAATTGCTTGACCAGGTCCAGAAGAAGGCGGCCTTCTTTCAATCGCTCAAGCTCGAGACGGGTGATTCCATTCTCGTCGGAATACCACCGTCGCCTGAATTTTACGTGGTCTTGCATGCGGCTGCCGCCTTCGGTATTACCACCATTCCCGTGTTGCCGTCCGAGAAAATCCCTGCCGCGATCCTGACCTCTAACCCGAGCCTTGCGATTGGGGGCGAATTGTTCCTCAGAGAGGCTCGGAGAGTTTTTACCGGCTTCAAAGCAACCGTTTTTTGGGATCCCAAGGAAGGACTTCGAATTCCCGATCCTGCTTTTGCTTTCAAACCTCGGAAGCGGGTGCGCCAAGAAGGCGTCCTTGCGAGTTTTAGCTCCGGGACCACCGGAACGCCATTGTTGTACCTGCGATCGGCAGAGATGCTGGTCGAACGCGCTAGCTTGAGGGCACAGATCCTTGGGATGAATTCCGCAGACGCGGTGCTCGCTACCCGACCCTTCAACAACGGCGGCAGCATTCACCAATACGTTTTTCTGCCGCTATTTGCCGGCTGCAAGGTTGTGGTGCGACAGAAATTCGAGCGCTTTGCCGCCCTGCGCGCGATCGCGCAAGAAAAGGTAACCATCCTTTACGCGGTCCCGTTCATCTTCGAAATGCTGGCCTCAATTCCGGCTTCCCATCACGCCGACCTATCTTCTTTGCGGCTTTGCATATCCGGTGGAGCGGCCCTATCGCGGTCCGTGTGGGAACACTTTTATCAGCGCTTTGGCATCCGCATCCGGCAGTTTTATGGAGGCAATCAAATCTCTCCTGCGTTCTCGTACAGTCTTTCGGGATTGCCCGATACCGTCGGGCACGTCTCAGGACCGTTTCCCATGGCCATTGTCGACGAGCGCGGCACAGCGCTCGGCCCCGGACAGGTCGGAGAAATCGCCTTCGACTATGCCAGAATCCGCTCCGCTTGGAAAAAACACCTGCGAGATAATCCGAATCGCGCGGGCAGATATATTCATTCAGGCGATCTGGGAAAAATCGATCGCGACGGCAACCTGTACATCCTCGGGAGAAAAAGTCCCTTTATTAAAGTGGGCGGCAATCGGGTCGAACCCGCGGAAGTAGAAAAAGTTTTGCGCGACCATCCCGACATCAATGACGCCGTTATCTATCCCCTCAACCCCGGGCAGCCTGACGAGGCCGTGGCCGCTCTACTCGTCACCGGCAAGAAGCTGACGACAAGAGAAATCTTGAGACACTGCGCCCGGCTCCTGGAAGGTCACAAGTGCCCGCGTAGAATCGAATTTCGGAAAAGATTGCCGCGCAATGCCCATGGGAAAATCATGCGTCATCTATTCGAAAAAAGGGAAGAGGCCTGAGATCTCAGCATCGGAGCCGGCCGCAATGGACCTGTCGCCCGTATTTTTGCTGCATCGATTGAGCGCCGTTAGATTCATCGCGCGCGGCATACCCTTGTATTGGTACTTCCGCTGCGCCGAGCTGTCGGCCCTTCTCGCCGTTGTTCTGTTCCCTCATGAGAGAAAAGTCATTCACTTCATGCGCCGCGCAGTCGGCCACAACGAACCACGCCTCCAGATCGGAAAGATCGGCATAAAATATGTCGCCTACCGGAAATGGCTCAAATATTTGATTTATGGCTGGCCGAACTGGATGGACCGGTGGGAGCAATGGTCCAGCTTAGAAGGACAAGAACGCCTGACCCGTGTTTTAGCCGCGGGAAAGGGAGCGATTTTGTTGTCGCCGCATCGTTTTGGCTTCGAGACTTTGCTGCCGGCTGTCGTAGCGCTTCGGGGCTACCCCGTTAACAGAACCGGACGGGGTACCAGTGGTCCCGGTCGAATCGCAAAGTGGGGGGATAAAGATCGTCTGCCTTGGACCTATATCAATTACGGCAATGACTATTGGAGTCACATCCGCGCCTTGAGACAAATCCGTCAGGCGCTGAGACGAAACGAGGTGCTTCATCTTTCGATCAGAACACAACGCAGCGGCCCTCCGGGCCTGGGAATCAGACTCTTCGGCCAGGAATTTTTTCTGGATCCTGCCATTGTTGAGGTGATTGAGATTTTGCAGGCGCCGGTGCTTCCCTGCTTCTGTTTGCTCAGTGAGCGAGGCGTTCTCCGGGTTAAGATCTATCCTGAGATGAAACCTCTGCGGCCGGATATCATGGCCGCGTTTGCCCCGTTATACACGCGCCATATCCATGATCACCCCGAGCTATCGCAAATCTGGAAGAGACTGGCGCTGGGATGGGAGGCATGGTGAAATGAAGGTTCAAACGATCCGCGAACGGCTGAAGGCGGTGCTGGAATCCTTGTCCTATGGAAACAAAAAAAACGTCGTCGCTAACTCGTTTATCCTTCTAGGAGAGGCTGGGATTTTTGATTCGGTCGCGGCTTTGCGCTTGGTCCTCGCGCTCGAAAAGGAGTTTGAGATCGTGGTCGAAGATGGAGATCTAAATCCAGACAATTTTGGTAGCTTTGAGCGGCTGGAAAAATACATTCAGGACAAATTCAACACAAAATGAATGTTGCGCGAGAACTCGGGTCAATTGGCTCTGTCGTACCAGGCTGCCTTGGGCCCTACACACTTCCCGGACCGAAGTTGGGTATTGCAGCTCTGCTCGGCTCCCACATTCGCCTCATGGGGATCCGCGGCGCCACAAGTTGCTCCGACTATCACCGTCGAGTGGTCGCGCAGGCGTCCGGTGTACACGGCACCGTAGCCGCCGTTCCCGCATGAGATAATGACCCTGCACTTGCGCCCGCTTCGTCTCACGCATCCTTTTAAGGCGCGGTCCTTCGCTTCATCCTCGGTGCGGATACCGTAGGCGTATTCGTAAATCAGCCTCTTGCCGTCAAAGGCGACGGCACTCGCCGCGAACGCTTTGGGTCCGAGAAGCATCATCAAAAGCGCCAGGACAAGAGCGCTTGAAGATATCCGCATTGGCTCCTTCGAACAGGACGTTCTCATACGGTTAGATGGTGCGCGCGCGCAAATACGAGCCACGCCCCAACAGTTGCGCCCGCGGCTACGATGCCAAGCAGGACGAGGACAAATTCTATCCCCAGGCGGTCGGCAAGACCGCCGATCGGCGGCAGGACAATGACCGAAACCAAACGGAAAAGCAACGTGTTCAGCGAAAGCACGCTGGCCCGGTCGTCCGCCGGGGCATCCGTTTGCAACACGCTCGCGAGGATTGGTCCTTGCAGTCCGCGCACCGTCATCAATCCCAAATAAAAGATAATTCCCACGGAAGCAACGCTCATCCCCAAGCCCAGGTAGCTGGCTCCAGCGAGGAGACAACAGCCCAGGAGGGTCCGTCTAAGCCCAAAAGCGCCGGCAACCCGGGCGCTGCTCAGTGAAACCGCCGCCAGCCAAAGATGGGCCGCGGCCCAGAGTGGACCAAACCACGCCGGCGCAATCCCGCGGAGCTGCATTAAAGGCTGAATCAGCCACACCGCGACATAAGTCGAGAGGCCAAGCGCAACCGATAGAGCCATGGCGCTGCGCAGGCGCGGGTGCCGAACCAAGGCGTGCCGGATGATGTGCCAGGCGCGCGCAAGATGAGCTATCCGCTCGCCCTTCCGAGCTGCCGCAACCTCGGAAGTGGCCACAACTGTCCCGAGGCCCGCGAGAGCCACCGGCAGTTGCGACCAAAATGGCAGTCTCGGCGCGAGGCTGTAGAGCCATCCACCGATGGCCGATGAGACTGCCTCGCTGATTTGCGCGCCCGCGCGCACTCTCCCTTCCCAACTGCCATAGGCGGGCGCATGGTTTCCTTGCAACGACACGAAAAGCAGCGCGCTATCCGCTCCCGAAGTGAAAGCGAGGCCGATGCCCAGAATCACTTCCGCGACGACCATCGCCGGGAATGTCGTTCCCATCGCATACGCGATCCACCCGAGGAGCCAAAACGCCGCGCCTGTGATTAGCGCGCTGCGGTAGCCGAGACGGTCGGCGACGTAGCCTGATGGAAACTCCAGCAGGACAGTCGTGGCGCCAAAGATCGCCTGGAGCACCATGATATCGCTGAGCGACATGCCGATCTCGTCCTTCCAGAAAAGCGTGATCACCGGAATCGGAAACAAGGCCGCCCGCAGCGCACTGGCCATAACCAGCAGCGCCGGATTACGTGAAGAATCTTTTGTCACGGGGTTCTCAAAAAAGCCGGGATTGATCCTTACCTCTGTCAGCGTTTACGAGCAACACGAGAATCGATTCTTCTCATTCTCCTGAAGGGTTGCAAGCTGCGATGTTTTTGAATAAAGCGTACCGAAACCGTGTCGGCAGCCACAAAACAACCCGGATGTTAAGCAACTTCATCAAGGCTTCCAGTCTCGCGGGCTGCCTTCTTCTATTATCCGCCTGCACGCCAAAATCCTATAATTTTGGCTGGCGGGTAAGAGAACTGGCGCTGGCCCGGGCTCCAGCCATTACCCTCGTCAGCCCCAGTGGGAAGGTCATCGGAACGGTCAGCAAGCTGACGATGCAAAAACTTCTCCTTGCGAATTTTCGCGTCACCAAAGCTGCGGGCGTTCAGGCTGAGTTGTTCATAGTAGACGGAACCGATCCGAATGCGTTTGCGGGATCGCCTGATGGAAGGGTTACCATAGCCGTGAATCTGGCCATGTTAGAGCTACTGCAGGAAGACGTGGACGAGTTCGCCTCTTTGTTCGGCCATAAAGCAGCGCACATTGCCAAGGGCCATGGGGCGACGGGACAGACGCGAAGCACCACGCTACAAGCGATCGGCTCAGCGGTGGGTATGGGACTGGGAGCGGCCGGCGTGCGGGGAGGCGGCCTTATTACCGGTTTCGCGGTTGATCTGATCGATACCGCCTACAGCCGGGAAAACGAGCGCGAAGCCGATGCGCTTGGCGTTCAGTATGCCATAACGGCCGGATACGATCCTGACGGCGCCGTGCGCCTGCAGGAAAAATTGCTCAAATTTTCAGTCGCTCCTCTGATCCCTTTCTTGAGCAGCCACCCGAGCGGGCAGGAAAGAACCAACAGGCTCAAAGCCCTCATTGCAGCAAAAAAATTGCCGCCCGCCATCGAGGCCGGCAAGTCGACCGGCGTAGAGAAGCGGGAAGAAGGCCAGACAGCTCACCTGAAGCAATGACCGGCGCTATCGGCTCTCCAGCTTGTCGATCTTGGCAAGGCGGCGCTTATGTCTTTCCTCATGCGTGAACTCCGCTTTCAGGAATGCTTGCGCCAGGTCCAGGGCGAGGGAGGGTCCAATGACTCGCGCCCCGAGGCACAGCACGTTCATGCTATCGTGCTCCACCCCCTGGTGCGCGGAATAGCAATCGGCGCATAGCCCGGCTCGCACGCCGGACACCTTGTTGGCGGCAATACTGGCGCCGACGCCGCTGCCGCAGATCGCAATCCCCCGCTCCACTTCGTGCCGCGATACAGCTTGAGCCATAGGGACGACAAAATCCGGGTAGTCGTCGGCCCAATCCAACTGGGTAGCGCCGAAATCAATTATCGTGTGTCCTTCATTGCGAAGCGCCGTGACGATCTGCTCCTTCAGAGCCAGGCCGCCATGGTCTGCCGCGACGCCGATGCGCATGGCTACCTCCTTGTCCAATGACAGCTAAGATATTTCCCTGCCATCATACAAGCTGTGTGGGGGCGCGCAACGCTAGGATAATTTGTTTTGCCAGCGGTCCCGTTGCTCGTCGCTGAGCTGTAGCCGATCGCGAATGGAGTCTACGAGCGCGTGGGGACTTAAAGACACGTCCACATCGAGGGCGTCTTCAGGCTCCTCTAAAGTTTCGAATTGACTGCGGAGAAGTTCTGGCGCCATAAAGTGCCCGGAGCGATGCTTCAGCCGCTCTCGCATTAAATCAAAATCGCCTTTGAGATGGACCAACTCGACGCGCTCGTCGATGAGGAGGCGATCACGGTAATTTTTTTTCAGGGCGGAGCAAGCGACGATACCGCTTTTACCCTGGCGGAGGAGTTCCACGATAAGTTCTCTCACCGCATCCAGCCACGGTTCGCGGTCCGAGTCGCTCAGAGCAATGCCTCTTTTCATTTTTTCAATGTTCGAGGTTGGGTGAAGGTCGTCGCCGTCGTAAAAAGGCCATTGCATCTCAGACGCCAACAGGCGACCGACCGTGGTCTTCCCGGACCCGGCGACACCCATCAGAATAATGACCGTTTGCCGCACTTCGCCTAAGCCAACGACGCAATCAAGCACCCGAATGATCCCATGCCGGGCTTTTGTCAGTTCGCGTGCCTTTCCCAATACCGGGGCTGGTCGTAATGCTGATGTAACTGCGTTTCGTAGTCGCGCGCGATGGGCAAGGAGCCGTCGTATTCCGGACTGTTCTTGATCGTGTCCCGCCCAAGGTTGACATACACTCTGGAGTCACGCCAGTTGACTCGATGAATCCAGCCGGGCGCGATGAGCACCTTTTTTCCCGGCAACCAATTGCCCGTATCCACGACGAAATAGCGAATCTCCCAGCTCGCGTCGTCTAATATGAACTCATCGACGTGCCCGATCTCTCCGTCCGTCGCCTCGATGGTGTAAGCGACGACTTCATTCACGCTATGCAGGTGCAAATCCTCTTCCGGCACCACCTGAGCCTCCGTTGCTTCTCGCTCCGGCACTCCTTCAATGGGCACACCCACCGGAAAGCCGGCAGAGCCCCAGACATCGGGTCCGGTCCAGTAGTAGGGATACCCGTAGTACTTTGATAACTCGACTTCATATTGTCGCGAGACCGGTTTGTGCGTTTCAATGTCCGGACTGTTCTCAACCTGCTTTTGTGAAAGTTTCACCTGGAGTTTCTTTTCCTCCCAGTCAACGACACCCAGCGAAATAGGCGAGATGAGAACCTTTCTACCAGGAAGCCATTTGCCTGTATCGACCACAAGATAACGCACAGTCCACCGTTGGTCGTCAAAATAGAAGTCTTCCACGGAGCCAATTTCACCATCCGTCGCGCCAATGGCGTACCCTTTCAATTCTTTTGTGCTCCTGTGCATTGCCGTTCCTCCTTTGCCGATGGTAGAGGTGTCTCAGTGCCGGAAGCGCAAACAGCATGCCATGAATTTGTGCCCAGTCGGGGTTTTGGCGCCAGTTGCCCCGTCCCAAATATGCGAAGGCGGCGCCGCTTCATTCCTGTCTCTGGGACGCAAGGACTGCGCACAAAGTAAGCCGACTTGATTTAGCTGGAGTTAAATGGAGTAGGATCCTTACAGCGTCGGCCGCTGTTCGTGCCACGTGGTGGCTTGCTCGTAACTATGCGCGATGCGCAGCACGGTCGCTTCGTCGAACGGACGACCCGCGATCTGCATTCCAACCGGCAAGCCGCTCGGCGTAAAGCCGCAGGGCACCGAAATCGCCGGCAAGCCGGTGAGGTTAAATGGGTTGGTGAAGTTCGGACGACGGTTCGCCTCTTCAGGATCCAACGCCGCAAAGGTCTCGGGCGGGCGCGGCATCGTGGGCGTGGCAAACGCGTCCACCTGCGCGAAGTTCGCGCGAATTTGTTGATTCAATGCGGCGCGCGCTCGTAGGGCCTGGATGTAATCGGACGCGCCGAGAAAAGCCCCTTCTAGAA
>JBOHVR010000595.1:0-4073 GCA_050735755.1 Binatia bacterium | reverse complement strand
GCGGAGTGGGTGCTCATGCTGTGGGCCGCCTGGGGTAAAGAAAAGACTTTGAATTACTTGAAGAATCTGGGGAAGAACAATATTACTTTTGGTGCCGGTCAAACCGCGCGCCTCGAAATGCTCGGGGCCGGGGCATTCAAGATCGACCTGAGGTTAAACCTTTACCGGGTACTCCAGTACCAGCAGAAAGGCGCGCCGGTCGAGTGGGTGAGGACAAATCCCGTTGTGGCAAAGGCCACCCCCATCTTGATTACGGAGCGCGCTCCTCATCCCAACACCGCGCTTCTTTTTGCCGATTGGTTTACGTCATTGGAAGGTCAGCAAGCATTTACCGATATCACGGGAAGACTGGTGCCCGATACCAGGGTCAAAGGCCCGATGACGGAAGCGGTAAGAGGGCAGAAGGTGATGATACCGCCACCCGAGATGGCCGCGCATGGCACCGAAGCCGAAGCCATTTGGCGCGATCTTTTCTTGAAATGATATGATCGCTCCAGTTGAGACGGCGTTAACGAAAACCCCAATAACGTTAGGGATGTCAGCCATGTAGTCTTTGACATAGCTATCTCACCGGTGCTCCCAGCTAAGCTGCATTTTCTCTGTCAGTCACCTACCGATGGCTCAGAAAAAACTTCCGTTCGATACTCTGTTCCTCATCTGCGCAACAACCATCGTTGTCTATCTCGTGTTGACCCCGCTGGGCATGCTCATCTGGAATAGCTTAAAGACCACTCCACCGGGCGTTCCGGGCCCGCTGACTCTCGAAAATTTCACCCAGGCTTATCTTGATCCGACGCTTTACCCTCTCCTGGTTAATAGCCTGATATTTGCCACCGGAAGCACTTTATTTGCCTTTTTCTTCGCGTTTGTCATGGCCTGGCTGGTCGAGCGGACCAATACCCCCCTGCGCGACCTCGCCTATGTCATAGCTATCGTCTCGAGCATCATTCCGGGCATGATCGCTTCGATCGCCTGGATCATGCTGGTCCACCCGCGGATCGGTCTGATCAACCTGGCGCTGATCAAAACCTTGGGTCTCAGTGAAGCGCCGATCGACATTCATTCCATGTACGGCATGATTTTCGTGGGCGGGTTACGCCACATCCCTGTGATGTTTCTGTTACTGGCGGGAGCGCTCCGTTCGATGGATCCTTCCCTGGAGGAGTCGTCGGCGACGTGCGGCTCGACGAATTCTTCCACAATGCTTCGCATCACCTTTCCGCTTATGCTTCCCGCTTCAGCCGCAGCCATGATTTACAGCTTTATCAACGCCGTGGAATCTTTTGAGATTCCGGCATTGATAGGCATTCCGGTAAAGATCTACGTTTTTAGCACCAAGATCTATCTTGCCATGCATCAATCGCCTCCCAATTATGGAGTCTCGGCCGCGCTGGGCACTACGGTTTTGGCGATCAGCGCGGTGGGCACATTCTTCTATCTCCGCATTCTGAGACGAAGCGAGAGGTACGTGACGATCACAGGCAAGGGTTACCGGCCTCGGCCAATGAATCTGGGTCGATGGAAATATCTGGGAACAGCTTTTCTTTTCAGCTTCCTGTTGCTTGACGTCATCTTGCCCTTGGTCGCGCTGGTTTGGGCTTCGCTCCTGCCGTTTTACCAGGTTCCTTCTATGAACGCGTTCCGTTCTGTGTCACTCTCCAGCTATCTAACCGCGCTGCAATACCCCGGGGTTTTGAATGCCGCAAAAAACAGTCTCCTGCTCGCCGTCGTGGGCGGGTGCGTTACGATGTTCCTCGCCGCAATCATTTCGTGGATTGTGATCCGTTCGCGAATGCCGGGGCGAAGAATATTGGACTTTCTGGCCTTCGCGCCCCTTGCGACCCCCGGCATCGTATTGGGGATGGCTTTAGTTTTTCTTTACCTTAGCCTTCCGATTCCTATCTACGGGACCCTGTGGATTCTCCTGATCGCCTTCGTAACCAAGTACATGCCCTGGGCGACCCGCAACACCAACGCCGCTCTCTTGCAAATTCACAAGGAGCTGGAAGAGGCTTCGGAGGTCAGCGGCGCCTCTTGGCTACAGACGTTCGGACGCGTGCTTGCGCCGCTTCTGATTCCGGCGTTTGCTTCCGGTTTCCTCTACATTTTCTCCCATATTATCAGAGACATCTCGCTGGCTATCTTGCTTTACTCCCCGCGCAGCAACGTGCTGGCCATCGTCATATGGGAACTCTGGCAAGCCGGCACTATTGCCCAGGTGGGGGCAATGTCAGTCATGCTTGTTCTGGTGCTGGGTATCGTGACCTTCGCTGGAAGGAAATATCTGCAGCGCGTCTCTTTCGCTTGACGCCAGCCAGGCAAGTCTATGTCTCCTTCAGCGCCGCGAGCACCTTTTCCGGCGTGATGGGCAGGCTTTTGATCCTGACTCCTACCGCGTCCTCGACCGCATTGGCGACAGCCGCAGCAACAGGAATGATCGCGGTCTCGCCGATCGCCATACTGTTATACGGTCCCGGGCCTTGGGAAATTTCCCTGATGGACGTGTTCATCACAGGGATGTCCTTGATGGTCGGGATCTTGTAGTCCCCGAAATTTACCGTCGTAACCTTTCCGTCCTCCAGCGTCAGGTGCTCCATCAAGGCATAACCCATCCCCATAACCGCTCCCCCCTCGATTTGTCCCTGGTGCATGAGAGGATTGAGTATCGTTCCAGTGCTATGGACGGAGGTGAGTTGCCTGAGTTTAACCACGCCGGTCTCCGGATCCACTTCGACCTCCGCCACCTGGGCGCAAGCCGATGCCTCGTGCACCTTGGAAGTATCGCTATAATGGCCGGTCATGCTGATCGGAGACCCATTGGCCTTGACGATCTCGGCGTAGGTCAGGCGCCGTTCCGCGCGCCGATGGAGAGCCGCGCCATTGGCCAGCACGACCTCGTCTGCGTTCGCGCCCATTTGGTCCGCTGCCGCTCTTTTGACTTCCTCTACGATCTTGATTGCGGCGTCATACGCCGCATTGCCATAGACTCGGGTCGCACGACTGCCGCCCACCCCCGTGTCCTTGACGCCAGCCTTGGTGTCCAGCATCTGGGTCTTGATGCTTGCGAGAGGAACTTTGAGTTCTTCAGCCACAATCTCGCACAACACGGTGTACGTCCCCACGCCCTGATCCAGCAGCGCTGATGCCAGTGTAATGCCGCCATCCTCCGCAATCGTGATCGAAACCGAGCCCTGTCCTCCGTTGGGAAACCACGGGACCACGGAGACCCCGCGACCGACATTTTTCGGCCTGGGCTTGTGCAACCCGGATTCCCGCGACGCCGTGGCCAAAGCCTCGTCAACCCTTATGAGACCCACGTTCTCTCCGGTCGGCGCCACGTCGCCGTCGTGCATCAAATTCTTTTTCCTGAACTCGACGGGGTCCATTCTTAATTTCCTGGCAACCAAATCCATCTGGCTCTCGTTGGCGAAATTGCCCTGCGGCTCTCCCGGCGAGCGCATGTGGCCGCAGGGAACCTGGTTGGTGTAGACCATCTTCTCTTCGATCAAAACGTGCGGAATGTTGTAGGGTCCCGCCGACTCGCGCGGGCCGTTGAGAAAACCATTCGGTTTGAACGCGCCGTAAGCGCCGCTGTCGAAGATGAATTCCATCTGCTGCGCGGTTATCGTCCCATCCTTCTTCACCCCGGTTTTCACCTTGATGATGGACGCGTGGCGCGGGTTACCGGCCGCAAACTCTTCTTCGTAGTCCATAACCATCTTGACTGGACAGGCGCTCTTCAGAGAAAGGAAATAGCACAGCGCGATATCCATGAAATCGCCTTTGCCGCCGAAGTCTCCGCCGATATAAACAGGGTGGACAATGAGTTTTTCCGGCGGTACCCGAACCGCATTGGCAACTTGCTCTCTGATGCCAAACGGCACCTTGCTGCAGGACCAGATCTCTGCGCCGCCGTCGGGATGCGCTTTGACCAGACAGGAATGAGGCTCAATGTATGCATGGTGCACCTTGTTCGTGGTGAACGTGTTTTCGACGATTAAATCGGCCTCCCGAAAACCGACTTGGACGTCGCCCTTTTTCCACGTCATTGTAATAAAAACATTGGTCGGAGC
>JBOHVR010000594.1:0-3128 GCA_050735755.1 Binatia bacterium | reverse complement strand
TCGTAACCTTCCCTAGTTTGAAGGCAAACCGGCTCGCATTCAATGGGCGCTCAACCTATACACTACGTGCGATGCCGGATACAAGACCATCGAAGCAAGACGATTGCTTGTGTTTTTCTCCTATGATAGCGGTACTATGGCGGTAACGAAGTTTTGCTTTGACCGGCAGATTTACATAAGGAGCAAAAAGATGCTCGATTTCAAATTGATCTCCGTTGACGAGCATGTTAATGAGCACCCGGCGGCTTGGGAACGGGCCCAGCGGGAATTCGGCGACCGAGCGCCACACGTCGTGGAAAATCCACCCGGTCTGGCGCAGGGACTCTGGATCATCGCCGAAAACCTCCCGCCCGTTCAATCTGCGTATTTTGCTTTGGGGCACGTGGTTGAGAAACCCGAAGGCATCACGCAGACGACCGTGATGGAGGACCGAGAAAAGTTCCGCAAGATGATCCAGGACTTCAACGAGAATTTCCGCTATGAGAATTACCCGGCGGGATGGGAGCCGTCGGCCCGTCTCAGGGACATGGACCGCGACGGCCTCGAAGCCGGCGTCTTCTTTTCGAGTCCGACTCGTTACAACTACACACAAACGGACGCCAAGCTCCAGCGCTCCATTTTTCGTTCGTACAACGCATGGCTGCTAGATTTCTGCAGTTACAATCCGAAGCGACTGATACCGATGCCGTTGATCTCGATTCTCGACGTGGATCCGGCCGTCGCAGATATGAAAGAGTATGCGAAGGCCGGGTGTCATGCGGTGCAGCTCCCTTCGACGATCGCCGGGAGCGGGTATTACGAGCCCATTTATGAACCTCTCTGGGCTACCGCGCAGGAGCTGGGGCTTGTGCTCGCGATCCACTCCGGGACCGGCCAGGGCCAGAAACGCAAGCGCGTGGAAGGTCCGCGCGAGGGTGACGTCCGCGCGCGCGTGATCGACATGAACCGCCCGCTGCCGGCAGTCTCGTTTATCAGCAATCTGATTTTCTCCGGCGTCTTCGACCGGTATCCCAAACTTAGGGTGGTGTGCACGGAGTTCGACGCCGGCTGGGTCGGCGCGATGATCGAGCGGCTCGATTACGCGTTTGGGCGCGAGAGCACTTACGATCCGGAGCGCAACATCAACAAGTTGCAGCCGAGCCAATACATCCGCAACAATATCTTTTTCAGCATCGAAGACGACCGGGCCGGCGTTTTGACAACGCCGATCTATGGCGAGGACAACTTCCTTTTCGGCACCGACTATCCCCACCATGTCACGAGCTTCCCGTATTCGCGAGAGGTTTTGGAAAAAAACTCCCGGGGATTTTCTCAGAATCTCATGAGAAAGCTCGGCCGCGAGAACGGGATTCGGGCGTATAACTTGGACTTGTAAAGCCAGGTCGGAGCGTCGAAGTTCCCGCCCTTGCCTGAGGTCGGTTATTTCTGCGATCTACGAATCGCTTGAAGAGCCTTCAGTTCAGGGAGAAGCCGCAGGTCCTTTGCTCTGCCGGCCGCTTGCTTAGACCTGATCAAACCCTCCAGTGTCAGGACCCGACAGGAAATTCCGAAAAGGTCGAGCTCCTCAGCAAATGCCAGAGTTTGCTCGTAAGCGCCCAAGCCGGAGACCTCGCCGAAAATGTCAACATCGCCAAAATCAGTGGAGAGGGTAAAATTCAAACCTGAACTGAGCGTGGCCGAATCCAGCTTAAACGGCAGATCGCCGGGTGCATCCCGCAAGCGCGGGTGGAACGGCACCATTGCCCGAGCCAGTTTTTCTAGATTCTCTTTGTCACGGCAATAGCAGAAATCGATGTCAGCGGTTAGATAGGCTGAACCCTGGGCAATCGCGGCCATTCCGCCGATGATGATGAACCGAACTTCAGACGCATGGAGGCTCTTGAGAAACTTCTCAATTTCGGCTTCGGTCACGCTTTTCCTGGCCGGCTTTGCGCAGCTCCTCAGCCAACCTTAGCATCTGGAAACTTCTTTTGATGCGTTGGGTTGGGGTCATGCGCAAACGTTCGTATAACTGGCTTAGATCGACGTCTTCTTCCAAACTTTTCTTTGCGGCTTCGGGGGCAAGTTTCATAGTCTCAGGAAATATTCTTATCACTGGCCCGAACCCAAGACAACGCCGGTATGGTAACGAATAATGACCAAGTCTTTTCTGGAGCGGATAGGGCATACCTTTCGAGGTAAACGTTGGGGTGAAACTCGGAGCCTTGTAAAAGCAATCGAGAAGGTGTTCCTTGTTCTTGAATCGTTGCGACAGCTCTCATAGACTGGCCTTTCAAGATAAAGTTAAGACGGTTTGCTTCAGGACGATCAAACAAAAATTTATTCCAGCAAGGAGGGAGAAAGATTCATGGATGCCAATGCAAAAAAGACCGCGCTCAGGATGATTCCGTACGGCTTATATGTTCTGACGGCAGAGGCGAAGGATGGTCGCGTTGCGGCGGCAACCGTCAATTGGGTTACCCAGACGGCGTTTGAGCCTCCTCTGGTCGTTGTGGGTGTCAAGGCCGATTCGGGCGCGCATAGCATCATTAAGGAGTCCAGGGCCTTTGCGCTCAATATTCTGGGCAAAGAGCACACGGGTGTGGCGTTCACGTTTTTCAAGCCGCTCAATCGCGAAGGCAATTCGATCGGCGGCCAGCCTTTTCGCTATGGGAGTTTGAAAACTCCTATTCTCGAGAAGGCGCCGGCCTTCGTCGAGTGCGCGCTCGTGGACACGATGGAAAAAGGCGACCACTCCATTTTTGTCGGCGAAGTCAAAGATGCAGGAGTATCGGTCCAGCCCGAAGGCCGCCCGGATGATCTCACGCTGACGCTCAAAGATCTCGGCGACAAAATCTTCTACGGCGGCTAGACCAGACAATGTTATGCCGTTCAGCTGAGCGTCGTGAAGGGTGAACGGCGTCCGTGTATCAACAACTTGAAGCGAGGCTTTGCAGCCCTTCGGGTGCGAGATTCCTGAGCCATGGAGTGAACGGCGATGAGGAGACTGGGTTCATGCATTCAAGCCTGATCTCTCCTGTCCCCCCCAAGCAATGAACTTTTTCGATCCGACGGGTTTAATTCCAGAATGCAAATGCGGTGTTCAACCTAGATTCAACCGTGAAAAATTCAAGACGTGTCTGTTACTC
>JBOHVR010000593.1:0-3096 GCA_050735755.1 Binatia bacterium | reverse complement strand
CCCCTACGTCCCGACGCCGTCCGCCGAGGGTTTTACCTCGGAGAGCAGGCGCGCCACGATCTCAAGCGAAGAGAGGCCGTCGGCCTGGGCTTTGAAGTTGGGGATGATGCGGTGGCGTAACACCGATGGCGCCAGCGCCTGGATGTCTTCAATGGAGACAGCGTAGCGCCCCTGGAGGATCGTGCGCGCTTTGGCGCCGAGAATCAGATATTGCGACGCCCTCGGGCCTGCGCCCCACTCGACGTAGTCTCTGATCAATTGCGGCGCGGCAGGATTTTGCGGGCGCGAGTTTTGTGCCAAGGAAACGGCGTAACCGACCACAAAAGGGGAAGCCGGCACCTGACGCACAAGTTCCTGGTATTTTACGATCTCCGAGCCGTCCATGACCTTCCTGGGCCTGGCGTGGCCGACCGACGTGGTTTGCATGACGATTTGCACTTCATCTTCGAAGGGCGGATAGCGGATTTCAATGTTGAGCATGAAGCGGTCGAGCTGCGCCTCCGGCAGCGGATAGGTTCCTTCCTGTTCGATAGGATTCTGAGTGGCAAGGACGAAAAACGGAAGATCCAGCGGATAGGTGCTGCCGCCGGCGGTGACTTTGTATTCCTGCATCGACTGCAGCAACGCGGCCTGAGTCTTGGGCGGGGTTCGATTGATCTCGTCGGCGAGCAGAATATTGGTAAAGATCGGCCCCTTGAGAAACTGAAATCTGCGCCGCCCGGTGGCTGGGTCCTCCTGCAGGATATCCGTTCCGGTAATGTCGGATGGCATCAAATCGGGAGTAAACTGAATGCGGTTGTGTTCCAGGTCGAGAATTTCGGCCAAGGTGCTGATGAGAAGAGTCTTAGCCAGGCCCGGAACGCCAACGAGAAGACAATGGCCCTTAGAAAAAAGCGCGATCAAAACCTCTTCGATGACCTTATCTTGGCCGACAATGACCTTGCGGATCTCATTGATCATCAACTCTTTGCGCGCGGCAAACTCTTCGATCGCCGCGAGCTCTTGCTCAGCAACCTCATTAGAAATCATCGTAAATTCGTTCCCTGCTGTCGTTATCTCGCCCTCATCAGTTTTTCCAGAGTGGCTTTGGCTTGCTGCGCCCGCGCGGTTTCGCCCAGGGCGGTCTCGGCATCGTAGAGGATCTGGTAGATCGTCGGATCAAACGGATTAATTTGGGTGGCTGCTTCGAGCGCTCCGCGCGCGGCGCGATAATTTTTCGTGGTTTGGTGCGCGCGCCCCAAAAGGACCAAGGTCGTCACGTTGTCAGGAGCGAGGCGTTCCGCCTCTTTTAGGTGTGACAATGCTTCTTCGGATTGATTCATTTGAATCAAAGCGCGTGCAAGTTTGTTGAGGATAATAGTGGAATGGGGACTGGCCTGCAAGGCGCGCCGGTATTCCTGTGTGGCGGCGGCGAAGCGTCCCCTTTCGCGCATTCGGTCGCCGAGATGAGCGCGATTGCGCGCGACCGCCGATTGAATCTCTTTGAGCTCCACGGTTTCCTCTTCGTCCTTTTCGCCGCGCACTTTGAGCTTGCGCACGCGGCTGCCGTCGGTGGGTTTCAGTCCTTTGGCTTTGAGAAAGCCCTTCCATTGGCTTTCAAATTCGCCATACGACGTTTCCAAGACAGTCTCGATGGCTTGCGGTGTAGGTTTTTGTCTGAGCTCCGACATCAGCCGGCGAATGCCGTCCGAGCCCTTCCTGCCAACCATGAAATCGACCGCCGAGGCGGCCTCGGCGTAAGCCAATTGGACTTGTTCCGGTGTTTCCAAGTAGATAAGCGACGGTTCCATCTTTTTGAAACCGACAAACTCGTCTTGCTCGAGCGCCCGCGCCAGGAGGGTTTCATTGGGTACAGTCAAATAGTCCGGTTTTCCCTGGGTTTTGTCCTGATTCCGCCACAGGGTTTCATAAAACCGCGCTAGGCCCTCATGGAGCCAGATTGGCGCTTTGTTGCGGCTTACCGCCACGATGACATAGTGAACGTATTCATGGCTCAACGAGTCGAGCCAGCGGTAGCCCTGAAGCAGCGCCCGCGGGGAGATGGTCATGATTTTGTTGAACTTGCAGATCCCCACGGCGCCCGTCTCTTCGATGTCGCGGAGCGAAAGCGTGGAAATGGCGTTGAACGACTGGACGTCCGGCGCGATTTCGACGCGGACTTTAGCCTGAGGGCGGTAACCGAAGACTTCGCCCAGAGCGTCGTAAGTCTTTTCCAGTGTGGCCAGAGCGAGCGGGGCTAAGATTTCATCCCTCGTCGCGTCCAGGTAGACGACAAAGTGCGTGCTCTCGTAGGCCTTGAGTTTCTTGACCGTATCCCGGGTCCGCTGGGTCAAAATACGCAAACCTTGGCGCGGCTCTTTGGCGGGCTCAAGGGCAAGGCTCTTTTCGACGATATTCAAGGCTTCTTCATAGTGCCCCTGATAGAAAGCAAGCCAAGCCTGCAGGTCCAGCGCTTCCGCCGATTTCGGCTGATTGCGAGCCAGTTGCGCGATCAGCCGCTCCGCTTCGGACAAGCGCCAGGCCTCAAGTTCTTCCTCGGCGGCCTTGACCGCGGGATCGGCGGGTTCTTCAGCCGCCGGAGCGGTTGAAAAAAGGAAAAAGTAAGGCGCAAAAATTAACAAGTTAAAAGAAAGGAGGAGGGTCCTTAACTTCCTCGACTTCATTGCTACAAACTCACGGGAGCTATTCTGAGAGATTCTTGAAGTAGCGCTCGACCTGCTCTTTGAATTGCGGTGGGACGCCTTGCTTTAACGATTCGAGAATTTCTTCGCGAAAGTTCCGCGGTGTCTTGTAGTCTTCCTTGCCGGGGAGACGAAAACGTTCCGTGTCAAGCCCGGTCATGCCGCCTTCGATGTCGAACTGAGGCAACTCGGGCATCCCCGGGAGCGGCACAAGCCTGCCGGAGGGGAGAAACCGTCCCCGACGAAAGAGGAAGCTCATGGGCATCCGTCCGAGCTGACCTCTTTGCGCCATCCGCTGCATCGCGTTTTGCATTTGCTGCTGCGACTGCGAAAGACGCTCCAAAGCCTCGCGCTCGGGAGGAACGGCGCCGGGAGCGTCCAGCTCGCCCAGGCGTCCTTGCGCTCGGCCCATGGA
>JBOHVR010000592.1:0-14158 GCA_050735755.1 Binatia bacterium | reverse complement strand
CACCTGTCCTGTTATCTGTTACAAGGGTTCGAAATGGATAATGAACCCGTGGAACAAACTATATGGCAAGGTCGTCAACAACATTTATGTCGAGGTGGCGGTCTGGGCAAACCGTAGTTATTCGCGTGCCAAAGAACCTAGTCGAGCAAATCCTGAACTATGCGAGGCAGTTGGACCAAAAGGAACTTGCTTGGCGTGAACCGGAAGCGGTCTATCGGACGGCAGCTAACGTAAAGGCCGACGAGCCCGTAAACGTTGCCGCAATCCCCCAGCGTTCACCCTTTCGATATCCTGGCGGCAAGACATGGCTAATACCCTACGTGAGAAGTTGGCTCTCGAGATTCTCTGTTCGTCCCCGTATACTCATTGAACCATTCGCGGGCGGGGGATCGTTGGGCTTACCGCAGCTTTCGAGCATTTGACCGAGCACGTTATTCTCATCGAAAAAGACCCAGATGTTGCAGCAGTATGGAAGGCAATCTTGAGCGGCCAGGCTGAATGGCGCGCACGTAAAATTGAACAGTTCGAAGTTAACAAAAAAACGTTCTGAACGTTCTTGATCGGCCTGCAGAGTCAATACGGGAACGCGCATTTGCGACTATCCTAAGAAACAGGGTGCAGCGAGGCGGCATTATGGCAGTTGGAGCTGGCCTGATAAAAAATGGTGAAAACGGACGCGGCCTGCTCTCTCGTTGGTACCCTGAAACTCTCGCAAAAAGAATTCGCGCCATAGCGGGAGTCCGGGAGCGCCTAACTTTTATCGAAGGAGACGGGATCGAAGTGATTAAACAATACGGGGACGAAGATAGAGCTACGTTTTTTGTCGATCCGCCTTACACAGTTGCTTCCCGCCGTCTTTACCCGTATTGGCAGGTTGATCACGGCGCTCTGTTTGCACTGTTAGTGAGGGTTCACGGAGACGTGCTTCTTACTTACGACCACACTCGCGACATCATCTCGCTGGCGGAGGATTTCGGATTCGAGACGCAGCCGATCGCAATGAAGAACACGCATCACGCCCGCGTGACCGAGCTGCTTGTGGGTAAGAATCTCAGCTGGCTTAGAGAGGTGCAAGCTTCTCCCGGATTGCTTCCTCAAACTGTTCAAGGGGCACTGGTGTTCCCCCGGTAAGACCTTCCACGGCGTTTTCCAGCGTTGTGTACACAACGTCGTGACGCGTGAGCTTGTAACTGCCATCCGCCGTCGCAGAGCCGACATGGTCATTGCCTGAACCGCTCCGCCAAATAGTTCGGCGGCCCCATATCGCCTTATTTACCCGATCGTTGCTCTCGAGAGCAAACTGTCAATATCGGCGCGGCCATGTATCAGTATCTGCAGGTGAATTTTAGTACAGGTGACGCGGCAAAAATGACTTATCAGATAATTGTCGCGGGCATACTCACCGGCAATGATCAGCAGCCCGTTTTATTTGGGGGAGATGCGAAATCTTATGGCGTGGACCGATGAGCAATTTCATACAGTCGCAGAATATGTGAATGTAATGAACCAACGATAGTCCTCAGAATTGCATGCGAGCTGCGGGTAAGAATGTAAGAATATCAGACAATAGTTTACTCGAATACAATCGTTATGTCCGATCTCCTGATGACAAGGCGAAACAAGAATTTATGTAAAAGGAATTGGAAAGTCGTCTCAAGCAGTTCTGACGTGGCCATCCATTTTCGTGATGATGGGAGATGAGGAAAATTTTCCGAGGCTTAAGGGACCCTCTCCACTGGGAGACTAAGAGAAGAGGAGGAAGAGGAGAGGGGCATGCAATCACACATTGTCCCAATAAAAGACGGGACTTATAATATTGTGTCCAGCCGTTAAGCAGGGCAACGCCGTTCGGGTCACGCCTGAGTTGGATTTGGCCCCTATCTTCGAGTGCAGCGCCCGGGCTGGTATTGCTTTCCTGCCCAGATCGCGTTTCTCTTGGTACTCTTATATAAGCGGTTCATCATCGACGAATCAGTTTCGGCTTGGAGCGCGCAGGGTCGGGAGGTTGCAAAGATAGGCAACTTATAGAAGCCTAAAGGACCGCAGTGCCTTGGCGCGATGCGCGCAGCAGGGACAGAGTGAGATATCGTGATCCCAGCATTTAACGAAAATGGCTGGCTACCGGACGGCATCCATGACTGCACGCTGCAAGAAGCGGCGGAGCGCTCCGGTGCCTTTCAGAGCAGCGACCGGCGCCCGCAACTCTGGACGAGGTTCATCGGGTTCATGCGTGAAGCGAAAGCATGCCCGTGGTTAGAAGTTGTGCTGTTGGATGGGAGTTTCGTCATGGCAGAGCCCAATCCACGCGACATTGACCTTGTCTTGGTGGTGGCAGCAAGCCATAATTTCGCAGCAGACTTGCCGCCGGTGCAATACAATTTGGTGGCTCAACGGCGGGTGCGTAGACGGTTTGGGTTTGATATATTGGTTGTGAAAAATGGGAGCGGAGACCTCGAACAGGCCATTGTATTTTTTAAGCAGGTCAAGCAGCGACCGGGAATGAAGAAAGGTATCTTGAGGATAAAATTATGATTGAGACTGCCGAACAGCTTTACCAAGCCATTGAGCAGATGGGGCGGATGCAGCGCATCCTTGAATCCTACCGAAACGAGATACTGATGAAGAATCCACGTAACTTCGCGGTACTCGCTGAAGGGCCGTTGGAGCAGCTCCGGCAACTGCAAAAGCAGATTGACGAATATATACAGTGTTTAGAAGGTCCTGGAACTCCGGCTAGCACCTGACAGACTTGGCTACAGTTGTAGTGCCTTTTTTCCATCTTTTTTCCCTGTCCACATCTCGGTTCTCTTCATACTCTTTGTACAAACCGCTCATCATCGACGGGTCAGTTTCGGCTGATCCAAGGAATTTGAAAAACAGACCCTGCTGCCCCCGATTTTTGGTTGGCGGTCCTTATTATCGTGGTTGCGGCCGAGCGGCCAGTTCAGCCACTCGGCAATGGCTCGTCCCATGATCCACTCCTTGTCCGCCGCGGAAAGATAGTCCAGTTCTTCCGTAAACAGAGTCACCGCCTGGCGGTAAGGGCAGGGGAGGTGGGATAGATCAGTGCCCCAAAAAACGCGGCGCGGCCCGAACGCTTCGACCACGCGGCGAATATGCCGATGAAGAGAGGGAAAGGGATAGCTCTCGGTAACATAGCAGGGCAGAGCGGAGGCTTTCACGGCGACGTTGCTCAAATGCGCGAGCTTGACCAAAGCGTCAACGGAAGGCCCCAATGGTTTGCCCTTGAGTTCGGTGCTCAGTCCCATGTGATCGATAATCAGACTCAATCCCGGATGGCGCACGGCAATCTCGCCGACCTTTGGCACAGCCTGAGGTGCAAAGACCATGACGGGCACATCGTGCTGCTCGGCCGCCTCCCAAAACCAGTCCGCCGTGCCGTCATCGAGCCACGACTGGCTGCGACCAAAACGAAAGCTGGCGCGAATCCCCAACATGCCGGGCTGGCTTTTCCATGTGGCCACCCGTTGCCGGCTCGACGGCTGATCGAGGGGCAATCGCCCCATCACCGCAAAGCGGTCGGGGTATAAACGGGCCGCTTCCAGCGATGTATCGTTGCGGTCTGCCTCCCACGTCGGCGGCACAACAACAGTTCGGTACACGCCGGCGGCATCCATCTCATGCAAGAGTTCCTCATGGGTCAGCGGCTCCGGGCGATGCGGCTTAGCAGCGTCACCTGTCGCCCAGGGTTTTTCCGCCGTCTCCGGCGCCCAGATGTGGACTTGTGAATCAACGATCAGCATAGCGGGTACGCTAACAGCCGACTGATACTCGGGTTTCTTGGTTTCTCAGCTCGGCTTTTTTTCGCCTACGGGCTGCACCGTGAGAAATCCGTGTTCGGAAATGTCGAAATAGTTGCCATCCGGATCCGAGCCACGGGTCTCCGCATAAGGCCGGCCGTTGGGACGCTGTTTCGGCAGTTTAGCGTAGTTGATTTTTTTCATTTTCTCGACGATTGCGTCGCCGCTTTCCACCTCAAAGCCAAAGTGATAAAGCCCGTTGGGCGCATTCTGTTCACGATTGGGCAGGATGGCGAGATTGAAGTATCCATCGCTGAGATAAACAGCGCCTCCTTCTTCTTTATCCTTGTGGAGCACCTGCATATCAAAAACATCCACGTAAAAAGACGCCAGCTTTCCGGTGTCTTCGGTGCGAATAGCCAAATGGCGAATCTTGGGCATGAACACCTCCGCGAGATGAATTGTGTTCTGATTTATAGGGCAGAGATAGACATGTCAAGCAAATGAAACGCTGCGGTAGGAGATTTCTAGGAGTTGTGATCCGATGGCCCTTTTCGAAGCCGAAACTATTCGCTAAGGTAGCGTTATGCCCAATTTGATCTTGATTTGGCGGGCATGGCTGGACAGGCTATTGAAAAGGCCTCATAGGCCTCGTCAGACTGTGCCGAAACTTTATAGGAGCCCTTCGACGATGCTCAGGGCGAACGGCAAAGAACTAAATCTATGATCCCGGAACCGCTCAGAGAGTTCTTTAACACTCTGTGAACAGGTGACTATGATGAATTGGATGGATCCCGCATGAAAAGGGTGACGCTCTACAGCTCCAGCCGCTCGTCGATGACCGAGCGGGCAACCCCGACCGACCATCCGGACCAACTCACAAGTCCCAATCAGGCGCACGAAAGCGCTTCCGCTCAGCTCGCCAGTCGACAACCCCGCTTTTCATGGCGGAATTTCTACACGCGCCATCAACGGCCCCTGTGGTTCGGAGCCGGCGGGCTGTTCGCACTGCTCGTCATATTGACCTACGCAGCGATCACGCCTTCGACACGCCAGATCACCCAGGAAGATATCAGCGCCGCGGTGCTGCACACGCTGGAGACCAGCGCGCTTCCGTCACCGGCGGCGAAGGCGTACGGCGTCGTTCGCCCGTCGATTGTTCGCGTGCGTCGGTTGGAGCCGGGCAAAGACGGAGGCGAGGACACAGAAAAGGGGGTCGGTACCGGCGTCGTCATCGTTGACAAGGGCATCATCCTCACCAACCTCCACGTTGTGCTCGGCGCTAAGCGGGTGCAAGTCGTGTTCCCCGATGGGCTGGAATCCGACGCGACGATCACCGGCGTGCGGCCGGAGCACGATTTGGCCGTGCTTCGGGCGCAGACGATTCCCGACGATCTTGTCGCGGCCACCATGCGATCCACCGCCGATCTCGTCTTGGGCGACCAAGTTGTTGCCGTGGGCTTTCCGTTCGGCATCGGCCCTTCGGTGACGGCGGGAGTCGTGTCCGGTTTGCGGCGCGAGTTCCGCTCCTCGGAAGGGGAGCGCGTGCTTACGAATCTCATCCAGTTCGACGCCGCGGTTAATCCTGGAAGCTCCGGTGGGGCGCTGGTCAATGCAGCGGGCGAGGTCATTGGCATCGTCACAGCCATTCTCAACCCTACCGATCAGAGTTTCTTTGTGGGCATTGGGTTTGCGGTTCCCATCGAGAATGCAGCCGCAGCCGCGGGAATACCTCCGTTCTAGTCTAGTGCGGCATCAGAATCGGAACTTCGCAGGCACATATGGACAACAAAGAAACAAGTCCCAGCGAAATTGCTTCACTCATGGAGCGGATTCTCTATGAGGTGAAGAAGGTCATCGTTGGCCAGGATCATTTCCTGGAGCGTGTGCTGGTGGCTGTGCTGGCGCAGGGACACCTGCTCGTGGAGGGCGTTCCGGGGCTTGCCAAGACTCTTACCGTCAAGACGCTGGCGAGAACCATTCGCGGGTCGTTCAGAAGGATTCAATTCACGCCGGACCTCGTCCCGGCGGATCTGGTGGGAACGCGCATCTACAACCAGAAGACCGGCGACTTTACCACCTCGTTGGGTCCCGTTTTCACCAATCTCCTTCTTGCCGATGAGATCAACCGGGCTCCGGCGAAAGTACAAAGCGCGTTGCTCGAGGTGATGCAAGAACGCCAGGTCACGATCGCCGGCGAGAGCCACCGGGTCCCCGAGCCGTTCCTGGTGATGGCCACGCAGAATCCCATCGAAACGGAGGGAACGTACCCACTGCCCGAGGCGCAGGTGGACCGCTTCATGATGAAGGTGCTCGTCGGCTATCCAACCGAGGAGGAGGAGTTCGTCATTGTCGACAGGGTCACAGGCATTGCGAACGATATTGTCCCGATGGCCACGACCGAGCAACTGAGCGCGCTTCAGCGCGAGTGCCGGAGTGTCTATGTGGATCCGTCGCTCAAGCAATACGCGGTGCGCCTCGCCTCTGTCACGCGGGATCCGGATCGCTACGGTATCGCCGACGTAGCGAAGTACGTGTCATTCGGCGCGAGCCCTCGCGCCTCGATTAATCTTATCGAGGGCGCGCGGGCGCTCGCGTTCCTGCGCGGACGCACTTACGTTTTGCCCGAGGACGCGACGGATCTGGTGCCCGATGTATTCCGGCACCGGCTCGTGCTGACCTATGAGGCTCTCGCCGAGGGGATGACGGCAGATCAACTGGTCCATCGAATCATGCAGCACATAGCGGCTCCCGATAAGCCGCTGGAGACTCATGTCAAAGTCGCGGCGGGCTCGTAGAAGATCGCTAAGCGCTAAGGGCATGGCGCAAAGCGTTCTGCCCACTCTATGCCCCATGCGCTTTGCTCTTTGCGCTTTGCAAGTTCGTCGTTGAAGCGAAGATGAGTTGTTTTCAACAACCTGCGCGTACCTCTGCCGCTGAGACCATTCTGCGGCGACTGGAGTGGACCGTGATTCGTCGCCTGGACGGGCTGCTTCATGGCGACTACCGAACTTTGTTTCGCGGTTTCGGACTCGATCTCGCCGATCTGCGCGAGTATCAGTACCACGACGATGTCCGTTACATCGATTGGAACGTCACCGCCCGTCTGATGACACCCTATGTCAGGGTGTACAATGAAGATCGAGAAGTCACGGCGTGGTTCCTACTGGACTTGAGCCCGTCTGTAGACTTCGGTTCCCACGTCAAGAAGCGGTCGGTGTCGAGCGAATTCGTAACCGTACTGGCGCGGCTCTTGACCCGCCACGGCAATCGCGTCGGCGCGCTGTTCTATGGCGACAAGGTAGACACGGTGATTCCGGCGCGTAGCGGCCGGCGCCACGTGCTTCACCTCCTTCACCGGATGCTTTCCCGACCCGAGTGTTCCGGCTCGGTCGCGACTAACCTGCGCGATTTTCTGCAGACCGCTTTTCGGGTCATGCAAAGACGATCCCTCGTTTTCCTCGTTTCCGATTTCATCAGCGCGCGCGGCTGGGCCGAGCCGCTGGCCCACCTTGCGCAGCGCCATGAGGTCTTGGCCGTGCGGCTCTACGATCCGCTGGAGATCGAATTGCCCGATCTGGGGCTTCTCGTGATGCGGGACGCCGAAACCGGCGAGCAGTTATTCGTCGACACCCACGATCGAGGATTCAGGAAGCGCTTCGCAGCTTTGGCCGGGCGGCGTGAGCAGGAGCTCCGGTCGGTGTTCCGCCAGGCCGGCGTGGACGCGCTGGAGCTGTCTACAGACGATGATCTCGTGGACGCAATTCTGCGGTTTGCCGACCTGCGCAAGCGGCGCAGCCAGTTGGCGGCGGGCGGAAGCCTGCCGCAACACCTGAGAGGGAGCCATGACATTTCTATGGCCTGAGATGCTCTGGCTTCTCCTGATTGCGCCGGCGCTGGTGGTCGCCTATTTTTTCCTGTTGCGCCGGAAGAAGGAGGCAGCGCTCAGGTATGCGAGCTTGACCATGGTGAAAGAGGCGATGGGCGCGGGCCAAAGATTCCGCCGTCATATTCCGCCGCTGCTTTTCCTGATTGCGCTCATTGCGATGATCGTTGCGATTGCCCGTCCCGCCGCGGTCGTCACCTTGCCGTCCCAACACCAAACCATCATCCTCGCCATGGACGTCTCCGGCAGCATGCGCGCTATGGACGTGCAACCCAATCGACTTTCCGCGGCGCAGGCCGCCGCAAGAGCCTTTGTCGCCGAGCAGCCCTCAAACGTACGCATCGGAGTGGTTTCTTTCGCGGCAACGGCGTCGGTGGTGCAGCCGCCGACTCATAATCGCGAGGACATCGTTGCGGCGATCGACCGCTTCCAACTGCAACGCGGCACGGCGATCGGCAGCGGCATCATCGTCGCCCTCGCGACGATTTTCCCGGACGCAGGCATCGATGTCAGCTCGTTGATTTATGGGCGTAACGCCCCGCGCGGCATCCCGCTCGATCAAGCCGGCAAAGCGGAAAAACAAGCGTTCAAGCCGGTTCCGCCCGGCTCCTACACCTCCGCTGCCATTATTTTGCTCACGGACGGCCAGAGGACCACGGGCCCGGATTCCATCGAGGCGGCCCGTATGGCCGCCGACCGCGGCGTTCGTGTCTTCACGGTGGGATTCGGCACGAAAAGCGGAGAGACCATCGGCTATGAAGGCTGGTCCATGCGCGTGCGCCTCGATGAGGAGACGCTCAAGGCAATCGCCAACATGACACGCGGAGAGTATTTGTACGCCGGCACCGCAACGGACCTGAAGAAGGTCTACGAGTCTCTGAACGCCCGGTTCGTACTGGAGAAGAAGGACATGGAAATCAGCGCGCTGTTTTCCGCAGCGGCGGCGATCACGGCGCTGGTGTCGGCGCTGCTTTCACTCTTGTGGTTCAACCGGATTCTCTAGCCGCCACAGGCTAATTACGCAATGAGTAATACCATTTCGCAAGCTGCACAGAGCAAAATTGTTCAAACCATCGGCAAGGAACTCGGCGTCGGGTCCCAACAGGTTGCGGCCGCGGTGACGTTGCTCGACGAAGGTGCGACCGTGCCCTTCATCGCGCGCTATCGCAAGGAGGCGACCGGGAATCTCGACGACACCCACCTGCGCAATCTGGAAGAACGGCTGCTGTACCTGCGCGAACTGGAAGAACGGCGCGCGGTGATCCTGGCAGCAATCGAGGAGCAGGGGAAACTTACCGACGAGCTCAGCGCCGCGATTGAGGCGGCCGCCACCAAGCAATCACTGGAAGACATCTACCTGCCCTATAAGCCCAAGCGCCGCGCGCGCGCGCAGATTGCGCGCGAGGCCGGGCTGGAGCCGCTGGCGGATGCGCTGTTCGCCGATCCCACGCTCGACCCGCAGCAGGAAGCGGCCAGATACGTCAATGACAAGTCTGCAGCCGAAAACGGCGTTCCCGACGTCAAAGCCGCGCTCGATGGCACGCGCGACATTCTTTCCGAGCGTTTTGCCGAGACGGCCGAGCTGCTGGCCAAACTGCGTGCCCGGATGTGGGAAGAGGGCGTCGTGACCTCCAAAGTGATGAAAGACAAGGAGACGGCGGAGGCAGAAAAGTTCCGTGATTACTACGGCTACTCGGAGACCTTGCGCACTATTCCCTCGCATCGCGCACTCGCGCTGCTCCGCGGCCGCAGCCTGGACGTGCTGACGATCGAGCTGGGCTTGAGCGATCCACTCGAAGCCGCGGCGCCGCATCCGTGCGTAGCGATGATCGCGGCGCATTTCGGTATCGAAGATCGCGGCCGTCGCGCCGATAAATGGCTAGCCGAGGTTTGCGACTGGACCTGGCGCGTCAAGGCGCGCCTGCACATCAGCACCGAGCTGTTGATGCAATTGCGCGAAACGGCGGAAGGCGAGGCGATCAAAATATTCGGCCGCAATCTGCATGAGCTGCTGCTGGCCGCACCCGCAGGCTCGAAGGCCGTGCTCGGCCTCGACCCGGGTATACGTACCGGCTGCAAAGTGGCGGTTGTCGATGCCACCGGCAAGCTGCTGGAGACAGCCACTATCTACCCGCACCAGCCGCGCAACGACTGGCAGGGATCGCTGGCGACGCTGGCACGGCTCGTGGCGCAGCATGGGGTCGAGCTGATCTCTATCGGCAACGGCACCGCCAGCCGCGAGACCGACAGGCTCGCCGCCGAGGTGATCAAACTGGTCGCGTCGAAGATGCCGGAGCGGAAGCTTACCAAGATCGTGGTGAGCGAAGCCGGCGCCTCGGTCTATTCGGCGTCAGCATTTGCGGCCGCCGAGTTTCCCGACGTGGACGTAAGCCTGCGCGGCGCCGTGTCCATCGCCCGGCGTTTGCAAGACCCACTGGCGGAGCTTGTGAAAATCGATCCCAAGTCGATCGGCGTCGGCCAATATCAGCACGACGTCAACCAGCGCGCGCTGGCGCGCGCGCTCGATGCGACCGTCGAAGACTGCGTCAACGCGGTGGGCGTGGATGTTAATACCGCTTCGGCGCCGCTGCTCGCGCGCGTGTCAGGACTGAACAACGTGGTGGCGAAAAACATCGTCGAGTACCGCAACGCCAACGGCCGATTCCCGAATCGCAAAACGATCCGCAAGGTGCCGCGTCTGGGCGATAAGACGTTCGAGCAGGCTGCGGGCTTTCTGCGCATCAACGATGGCGACAATCCGCTTGACCGCTCCGCGGTTCACCCCGAAGCCTACCCGGTGGTGCAGCGCATTCTGGCGCGCATCGGTAAAGGCATCGTCGAAGTGATGGGCCAGCCGGCGGCGCTGGAGGGGCTTTCGCCCGGCGAATTCACCGATGACAAATTCGGCGTGCCGACGGTGCGCGACATTCTCACTGAGCTGGAAAAGCCCGGCCGTGATCCGCGCCCGGAATTTAAAACGGCCACATTCCAGGAGGGCATCGAGTCTCTTTCCGACCTGCGGCCCGGCATGATCCTCGAAGGCGTCGTGACCAATGTCGCGGCCTTTGGCGCCTTCGTCGACATCGGCATACACCAGGACGGCCTCGTGCACGTGTCCGCCATGGCGAACCGATTCGTGAAGGACCCGCACGAAATCGTCAAGCCCGGGCAGATCGTCAAGGTAAAGGTGATCGAAGTCGACGAGAAGCGCCAGCGCATTTCCCTAAGCATGCGCCTCGACGACGCACCCGGCACCGGGTCGCGCTCAGGCGACACGCGCATAGGCGCAAGTGCCGGCGCAGCACGCGACCCGCGTGACCGGCGCCCGCCCGAAGGCAAGCTCGCCCCGGAGCGCGATCGACAGGCCGGCGGCGCGATCGCGCTGGCGCTGGAGCGCGCCAAGCTGAAGAAGTAACGTGCGGGTTGCGGGATGGGCGGTCCTTGCATGCGCCAGCTTAGTGTTAAGAAAACGGGGCAAGTTTAGCTTTTTACGATCAAGGATGAATTGAACTTGCGCCATCAACGACCAGCGTTTGGCCCTGGACCGTGTCACTCTAAACGAGGCAGGAAGATAATCTTTATGGCGCGCGGACTTTGTCTTCAAGGTAGGCTACCAGATCTTTCACGGTCTTAAATTTTTCCAAGTCATCATCGGGAACCTGGATATTGAAGATTTCTTCCACCTTGAAGACCAGTTCGATCGTATCCGCGGAGTCCAATCCCAGATCCTCGCGCAGCAAAGACTCCGGCTTGATCTTACTTGGGTCTACGCGCAAGTGATGCGCAAGGATCTCCTGAATCTTCTCAGCAGTTGGGCGCGTTTTTTTACTGTCATTCATGAGATTTTTCGCAAGACAAGGACCGCGTTATTGCTGCCAAAGCCGAACGAGTGAACCAGGGCCAGGTCAAGGGCACGCTCTTGAACTTCATTGCGGATTCCAGGAAGAGCGCACTCGGGATCGATTTCTTCGAGATTAATCGTCGGGTGTACCAGGCCGGTTTGTAAAGTCAGCGCGGAAACAATCGCTCCGATCGCTCCCGCGGCTCCGATTGTATGCCCGATCATGGACTTGGTCGCATTGATCAGTACGTTTTCGGCCCGTGACCCGCAAACCTGCTTGATGGCTCGGATCTCAACCTGGTCTCCGGCAGGCGTCGAGGTCGCGTGGGCATTGATGTAGTCTATCTGCTCCGGCCCCACTTTCGCGTCCTCAAGGGCAAGCTCGATTGTCCGGGTAACCTCCATCCCGCTCTGCTCGGGTATGACCATGTGGTGGGCCTCACTCGTAGCGCCCCAGCCAGCAACCTCGGCATAGATTTTGGCGCCCCGGCGCTCAGCGTGTGAAAGAGATTCCAAAATTATCATGCCCGCGCCTTCCCCCATAACGAACCCGTCCCGCCGGCGATCAAAAGGGCGTGAAGCCTTCTCGGGCGCGTCGTTGAAATGGGTGGAAAGAGTTCGTAAGGAACAGAAGCCGGCGAAGGTCAGGGGCGTGATGCAAGCCTCCGTTCCACCCGCGACCATGACATCGGCCTGGCCCCACCGGATCAGATTGAATGCCTGGCCGATTGCGTGCGCGCCCGATGAGCAAGCCGTGGCAATCGTCAGATTGGGACCTTTCAGCCCCCACTCAATCGCGATCTGCCCGGCGGGGGCATTCAGGGTATTCATGGAAATCAGGTTGGGGTGCACCTTGTGAGCTTGTCCGTGTTGGAGCAGCGCGGTTAGCTGTCGCTCTCCTATAACCATCCCGCCGGTGCCCGACCCGATACAGACGCCACTGCGGTAAGAGTTCTCTCGTGCCAACTCAATACCGGCGTCTTTTATGCACATCTGCGCGGCAACCAACGCGACCTGGGTGGAGCGGTCGGAGCGTTCGACCTTTCTTGCGTCCAGATAAGTCAGAGGATCGAAGTCTTTGATTTCCGCGGCAACTTGAGAGCGATAGCCGTTCAAGTCCAACCCGTCAAAACCTTGAATCCTGCGCGCCCCGGAGCGCCCCTCGAGCGCCGCATTCCAAAAGCTTGAAGTCCCGATTCCTATGGGAGTCAGCGCTCCGAGACCGGTAATGACCACGCGGCTTGTCATGGATTGATGCGGAGACTTGTTAACGAGAGGCGATTGATTACGCCTTGACTACACTTCAACTTACATGGTGTCAACTGTAACGCTTCCCAAACAATCTTGGTATACTCGAACCTAGACTCAGACCCAGACCTTGGTTGAGTCGAGCCAGACGAAAGCAGTCTCTGCGGTTGAAGATTTGCCATTCTCAGAGAGATCTGTACCATGCCTTACTGAGAGATGGGCTCAATCGCGGAGACGTTCTCGGAAGCGCGCCCTTCGATCGGACCTCCGGGGCGCCAGGTGAACCCTATAAACGACACTGATGTTACCCCGCCCCGCTAAATTCTTCATCCTTGAGAAGCTGCTCTTGCCCATTGCCGTTTTTCCTTTTCGGCAATTGATCAAGACCTGGCGATTTCAAGTTCCTGACGCCGCAAAGATTCAGGAGTTCGCGGCCAACGAGCGTTTGGTCCTGGCGACGTATCACGGCATGTTTTTTCATTTGCTGGCTTTTGCTCCCTTAGTTCTTCAGCATGGCCGCCGCATCGTCGTCATGGCAAGTCCCAGCCTTGATGGACGGCTTCTTGCAGCTCTTTTGCGACGTTTCGGGATTGAAAGTGTCAGCGCTTCAAGCCGGAGCCGCAGCCTCGCGGGGACCGCGGAGTTCATCCGTAGGATAAAGGCTGGCGATATCGGATTAATTGCGGTCGATGGTCCACAAGGTCCCCGCTGTGTGGTGAAGCCGGGACTTTTGAAGATCGCGGCGGTGGCGCGCGCGCAGATGCTGTTGGTGGCGACATCGGCCAGCTACGGAGTGACCTTTGGAACGTGGGATCGCGCGCACCTGCCCGGGCCTTGCGCGCGCATCGAGCTGTCTTTTGAGATCCTTCCCGCTCCGAGTAAGAACGGCATCGGGAAGGAAGTTTCGTATGTCGCAACAGCGCTCCAGGCGCGGGCGCGGAATATCGCCAGTCCCGTGGTTCGTGACCTCCCGGAGGTCCGTGATCCGAACGAAGCATGAGGAATCCACGGCGACGATTCTATGCGGGTCTCGAGCTCCTGGTTCTGTTCGGCCTGTGGTTTGTGAACGTGTGGGGAGTCTGGCGCCTGACCGGAGCGTCCGTTTGGACGGCGGCAGGTTTTGTTTGCCTTGCGGCGACCGTCGGTCTTTCCATCAAGCTGCGTAGGCCTGACTGGAAGAGCGCCGGCTTTCGCGTGGATAATTTCGGCGCGGCTCTGGTTCACGTGAGCCTGCCGGTTTTGCTGTTTGCCGGACTTTTTTTCATCACCATCCGTTTGACCGGAGTCTCCTTTCAAGTGGCTCCGGGACCCAAGGCCCTGCAGACGGTCCTCTCAGGCATCGCTCAGCAAGCGTTCTTCCTGGGCTATTTGTTGCAGCGCTGGAACGCAGT
The DNA here is from genome assembly GCA_050735755.1 of Binatia bacterium. Classification (GTDB taxonomy): domain Bacteria; phylum Desulfobacterota; class Binatia; order UBA9968; family UBA9968; genus DATMAM01. The sequence continues at coordinate 31 of JBOHVR010000592.1, read as the reverse complement.
GGTCGCCAATCCCATTGGAGCGGTAGTGGCG
>JBOHVR010000591.1:0-2604 GCA_050735755.1 Binatia bacterium | reverse complement strand
GTTCAAAGCAGCGTCAATGGCCTCGGTCTCGGTCTTCGCGCCCAGGATCGCCCTTACGCGCCGGATCTTTTTCTCGTCAAGATAGTAGTTTTTTCGTTTGAGATTCGCTTTCATACCGGCCTCCATACAGACGATATTATATTCTATACGTACCAAGTTAGAGGTTCAAGCGCGTATGAGTTGTGGGCGGGCTTGCCCTGACCCGAGGTGGTCTCGATTATGAGGAACGCTTCGAGCACGAAGCAAGGAAGAAACAAATCGGGTGGAAATGAAGGGGACGCGGACCGTTTTCTTGACTGGATCGAGCCGAGCGGTATAGCGCTTTGCCCGTACCTATTGGGTGGACACGACTCGGACTGAAGCCGGATGAGGCGCTGGCTATGCGTAAATCGTCCTTCGCCGTATCACTTCGCAAGACTGGAAGACGCGGGTCGCCCGCACGGCAGACCCAAGGAAGAGATGCCGTCCTGGCCTCTGCCTGCCTATTTACCTCGCCTCAGTAGCTTAACCTTTTGACTACTTCACTTGCCCGCCCGTATGCCGGTTTCAATTCTTCCCGCTGCATAAGTTCTTGAAAGGCTTCGCGCACGAGGTCGAGCGCACAGACCTCCCTGACGGGGGGAATGTCGTTGTCGAGTTCTCCAGATTCTTTTTCTTCTTCCAACATCGCCGCAAAACCGGTCGGCACGCCGTCGTTTGGAAACGGCTGTACTTCGGCGCTATCCGGCGAATTCATGACGAATCTGGTCGTGCTTTCTTCTGGATCGGGGCTCTGAAAACGGAGCCGTTTTTCCAGACTGACCAAATAGGCGAAATTTTCGGGTTGAGTCCTCATAAACCAGTAAACGCGCAACATCCCCTTGAGAAAAGCTTTCACGAGCTCCGGCTTGGTTTCGAGAATCTTTCCCGTGGCAGCGATGACTCGAAATGGAAATCCTTCGGGATAGAGTCGCTTGGGGTCGGCGATAATGTTAAATCCTTCTTTCTTGAGCTTTTCCGCCTTAACCATTTGCAGAGTAATGCAGTCTACTTTCCCATTCTTGAGCGCGTCGATATTACCCGGCGAGAAAATTCTTCCGACCCATTCGACATCGCGATCCGGATTGAGCCCCACCCTTCGCAGCAGCGCCTTCATGGTTAGATGAGTGCCGCCATCGATTTCGATGACCCCGATGCGTTTACCCTTGAGTTCCTGCAGTGACTTTATGTGAGGCGCGCTTACGACCATGCTACCTCTCTGATTGCGCCAGCCCGCGATGATGTAAATGTCGGCGCCTCTGGCGCGCTGATAAAAAACCGTCCGGGGCATAATATCCAAGGCGATGTCGATGGACTTCTCTTTCATCGCTTGGGTGAGGCCCAGTTTCTCGAGGCCAAAGGGCACCAATCCTCCGGTAATAATTTCGTAAGCCGGGAAGCCGTCACTTTCCCGAAGTCCCTCCTCATGGAAAAAATTCATTTCGTGCGCGGCCATGACGGGGATTGAATGAAGAACGTGATAACATGCCGGCGCAACCCGCAACTTGCCACGTAACATCTGATTCTACTCCTTTCGAAATCGAGACAGGGAATGATGGAGTACCGGAGTGTTGGAGAATTGGGTTTGCTTTTAACCCCCACTCCACTATTCCAATACTCCATTACTCCAATACCAAAAGAGGGCTATAAGAGGAAACACGCACTGAGGTCAAGCGCGGTGAGGATTATTATCGGACTCAAGCCGGATCCAAATCAGTTTTTGTTGTCGTCCACGACGGCCAAGACGCGGCGCCGGATCTCTTCTTGCAGGTCAGGCTCCAGCGGTCCCTTTTCCACAGCTCGAATATTTCCCTTCAGGTGCTCAAGGTTCCGGGTGCCGACTATGAAGGTGTGGGCTGCGAGATAACCTAACGCGTACCGGAGCATCGTCTCGACAGGATCGAGTCCTCTCAGGAACGTTTCAAGACCGGAGCGCCGCCACCGCGTCTTTACGATCGGAAATTCTTTTCCGCGGCCCGATTCGCGCACCGGCGCCCCCTTTGCGGCTCCGCCCCGGATGATCGTGCCAGCGCCCCGCTGTGCGGCGTAGTTGATCGCAGCCTCATGCTCCGGTTCCAGCGCCGAGTAGACAATCTGGAACGTGTCAAAGACGTTCCAGTCGATGAAGGTTTCCACATTGGGCAGGACGGCGGACACGCCCAGGAAACGTGTTTTCCCCTGTGCTTGGATGTCCTTTAATGTGGTGATGCAGTCGTAGCGTTCGATATCCGCAACGGAAGGCCCATGGAGTTGGAGCAGGTCCAGGTAATCGGTGTCGAGTCGTTGCAGACTTCGCTCCACCGAATCGAAAATGGCGGCGCGCGACAGCTCCGAGCCTCCAGGTGGATCGCTGCGGTAGGCTCGCCCGCACTTCGAGGCGAGGAAGTACTCAGGCCGTCTGCCCGAAACGTATCTCCCCAAAAACTCCTCGCTGCGCCCATAACTCGGCGCGGTGTCGATGAAGTTGATTCCGGCGTCTAGGACTGCGTTGAGCACGCGTTCCGCGTTCGCTTCATCACTGAGACGGCCCCCATCAGCCTCGACATCGCGCAGCTCAAGCGCCCCGTAACCTAGTCGGGTAACAGC
>JBOHVR010000590.1:0-8424 GCA_050735755.1 Binatia bacterium | reverse complement strand
ACATGGACCTACGCAAGAACTTACAGGATACAACAGAACTCGAAGAAAAATCCGTTAAGGCGATCATACGGCCGATCATTCATGAAATTGAGAACAGCCTGCAAGTTATCAAACTGGAAACTCATCTAGTTTTACGGGACCATGCTGGGACTCTTTATCCCGCGATCAATAGGATCGACCGGTTACTTCGAGACCTCCGCGACTACGTTTTGTTGGATGAGCCGATCTTTTCTGAACAAAGATTGGATGGAATCTTGGACGAGCTCGTCGATGACCTAAAAAAAGAATTCCATCACAAGAAGGTTAAGCTCCGCATCTTTCATAAAAACCCCATCCCTTCCTTACGTGTGGATGGCCGGCAGATTCGCAAAGCGCTTGCTCATGTCTTGAGGTTTTGTCAAGTCCTGATCGACGATGCCGGAGATGTGAAGATCGGGGTAAGATTGAGGGACATGGAGGGTCGAAAACGAGTTGAGATAACAATCACGAGCTCTTCCACTGCGCTGCTGCGGGTGCGAGAAAAAGACGTCTTTCAACCTTATCTCCGCGTCAATAATCAGGATGTCGGATTAGGTATGGCGCTGGCTCATCGGGTTCTCCGGGGTCATCAAGCCAGCATTGTTTTTCAAAAGAAGAGTCCTAAACGCGCAAACGTCATTATTCTAATGGACGCAGGTCCAGACCGGCTCATCCCCAGTAATAAAAACCGCACGGGATAAACAATGAGCGCATTGAACACGAACACTGAACAGTACAAGTATGGTATCCGCGTGAGATCACCGAAATCGTCGGCGGGGCGTTACAAACAAGCTGATGAGCCGGTGAATTCGCTTGTGCCGCGTATCCTGGTCGTCGATGACGATGAACTCATATGCCGTGAGTTGGAACTGTTGTTGGTTCGATCTGGATACGCGGTTTGTACCTGTCAACACGGGAGCCAGGCATTAGAGGAACTGCAAAAGGAAAATATCGACCTTGTCGTAACGGATATTCGTCTTCCCGGCATCAGCGGAGTGCAACTTACCAAGCACATCGTCGAAAGATGGTCTGATGTCCCGATTATCGTTATAACTGGTTTTGCCGAAATTGACACGGCTGTAGAAGTGCTCAAGCTCGGAGCAAGCGATTTCATTGTCAAACCTTTCGGCGCGGCTATCATTCAGGAGTCTGTGAAGGTGGTCTTAGATAAGGCTCGAGTTTTTTCAGAAATACGCCATCTGCGACTGCGGCTGAGGGAGAAGTGTGAGTTTGGCGGTATGCTGAGCCGGACGGCCGAAATGCATGAGGTTTTTGAAACCATCCGAATGGTAGCCGAAACCGATACGACTGTTGTCGTAGAAGGTGAAACTGGGACAGGAAAGGAGTTAGTGGCAAAGGCAATTCATCATCAAAGCGCGCGCAGAGAAGGACCGCTTGTAGCCATCAACTGCGCGGGATTTCCGGAAACGCTGCTTGAGAGCGAACTCTTCGGCTATGAACGGGGTGCGTTTACGGGAGCCGATCATACAAGAGCGGGAAAGATCGAGCTGGCTCACGGAGGAACTTTATTTCTTGATGAGATTGAAAGCATGCCCCTGTCAATGCAAGCGAAACTTCTACTGGTCCTTGAAGACCAAAAAGTTCACCGTCTCGGGTCAAATCGATGGACCCAAATCGACATGCGTGTGGTAGCGGCCAGCAACATTCCGCTTACGCAACTCCTATCTCAAGGATTGATGAGGAGCGATTTTTACTTTCGGCTAAATGTCATCGCGATCCGTCTTGTTCCTTTGCGGATGCGTCTCGGAGACATTCCCTTATTGGTTCAGGATTTTCTTCGCTATCACCCTATCGCTGGTCGCAAAAATATTACCAGAGTTTCAGCTCAAGTTATGGACCGGCTCATGAAATACCACTGGCCGGGGAATATTCGAGAGCTTCAGAACGTCCTTGAAAAGGCTGTCGTCCTGGCCAGGTCGGCGGTTATTGAGAAGGTCGATCTGCCAAATGCTGCTAAAGCCGGCGAAGTAAAGGACGACGGCATGCCTGTACAACTTCCTCTTTCCGAGTGGGTAAATGCTCAAGAGCGGCAGTACCTGATCCTAAAGCTCAAAGCCTTCCGAGGAAGGGTGGGTCTAGCAGCAAAGAGTTGTGGCGTCGATGTAAGAACGATGTATCGTAAGATGCGTCTTTACGGGCTCGACAAGAAAACGTTTATTACTCCGTAATGCCGTAATTATCGTATTACAACTTGCAGACTTACTCGCAGCTACCTGAGTCAGTCTGACCTCCCCATCTCATCACGAATCAGCTGCTCTCGGCATACGCCGAAGTTAGCGGGACCTGGCCTATCAGGCCGTCTTTGATCCTCGTCCTCCACCTGCCTTAAAAGCCCCCTGGTCTCCCCTACCTCTACCTTCCATAGCCAATACTCTCCTCCTGTTAAGCCTTCTCGTTCCCATGCGTCCTTGCTGTGTCTTTACACCGGCGGAGCTATCGCAATCACCCCGCTGGCAAGTTCCTAAGCAATCGCGGTTGCTGCTATCTCACCGGTTGATGCCTTGTCGGCGCCCTCTTTGATTTGGCTACCGCGCTGCCGAATTTGCCAGGCATCCAAATAATCCAGCACTTCCTGGAGCGGCAGGACATCGGCATATTTTTGATTCATGTCGAAGAGATTCATCGCGTGCGTCGCTTGATGACGATCGAATACACACTCTTCTACAAGAACCATGCGAAAGCGATAGGTGCAGCCATCGACAACACTCGCGCGAACGCACCCGCTTGTGCTCTCCCCGCAAGTAATGATCGTATCCACGTCGAGTGAATTTAGATGTCCGATAAGAGGGGTGCCCCAGAAAGCGCTCGGAGACGCCTTGCGCAGAACCGCTTCACCTGGAAGGGGCTTCACTTCGTCAATAATCTCATAGCGGCGCCTGAGCCGGTCTTGCGCTTCAGGGTCGTTATTGGCCTGGAGTTCCGCCTCGCGCCGATGCGAGCGCGCCGCGACGCCCGCGCCATCCAGGCCGGTCATGAAGACGATCGGAATGCCCACGTCGCGTACCTTAGCGAGAAGTTTTTGAGTTGGAGGGATGGCGTTCCAGCCATCCAGGCCACAGTGACTCGGCCATTTCTTGATTGCTTCCAAGATGGGTTCCGGTTTATCTCCGAATACCCACCGATAAAGATCGATGAGGAGGAGAGCAGGCCTCTCGCCAAACCCACGTCGCCGTGACGGCCTCATTGCTAGATGCGCCCGGTCCTGCTCAGTTAAAAATCGCTCCCAAACTCGCTGTGCCATGAAACACCTCCATATCTAAATGGGTTACCTCAGAAAACGCGCCACTCTAACACCGCGCCGAGGGCCAGGTCAATGCGGTAAGATAAATTACCCCTCATCCTAACTTTCTCCCGCAAGGGGGAGAAGGAATACTTTTGACGTGCGGACGCTTTTGAGTTGGCCAAGCCATCTTGGGCATAATCTCCGAACAACTATCTTGGACACGACTGCGTCAGGAGTATTTTCTCGCGATTTTCTACGTGTTTGGATTCATCGGATAGCGAGGCTTGTTGGCGGTTTCTCCGGGGGTGTGATAGCCAGGGCAACACGAGCTGACGCATAAGTTGGCGAGAGCAGTCGCGGCTTCTGCTCGGAATTTTACTGAGAGGGAGTAAAAGAGCGATGGGAGTTATGATTGTAATCGCGTTTTCAGTCGTTTTGGGATGCTTGAGCGCCTCCTCCAGTGTCTTTGCCGGTGAAGCCGCTCCAGCGGCATTAAAAGCCAGGCAAGAGGGCGAAGCCAAGGGGATGATATCTTTTAGTAATCGTGACGAGATCATCGCCAAGGCCAGGAAAGAGGGAAAACTGCGTCTTCTGGTCAACATGGACCCACCCACCCTCAAGGCGGCCACCAAGATATTCACGCAAAAGTATCCGTTCATTGATATCCATGCGCAGGAAATTACCGGTTCCGCCATGATTCAGCGCAACGTCCTGGAGATTAAAAGCGGCCAGGCCGCGCGTGAGTGGGACGTCGCCTATACGAGTAGAGATTTTTATAGCGAATACCTGCCCCATTTATGGAAAGTCGACCTTCTCCGTATGGCCAAGCAAGGAGTCCTGCAAATTCCGACGCCCATGATAGATCCCAAAAACCGTAACATCGCTGCCTTTTATAGCCGGCTTATCGTCAGCGCTTACAACAAGAACCTCGTGCCGGCGGACCAGGTTCCCAAAGCTTGGGAAGATCTCCTGAAACCTGCATTCAAAGGCAGAAAGTTCGCCGTGGATATAGGTCCCAGATGGATTGCTTGCATGGTGCCGGCGTGGGGCCTGGAAAAAACTCTCGACTTTGCGCGCAGGATAGCGGCGCAGCAGCCTATCTGGGTTCAGGGAGTGAGCCGAACGTTGACAGCGATGATGGCGGGCGAGGTCCCGATGATGATCGGTACAATGTTCCACAGCGTGAGGCGGGCTCAGAAGAAAGACCGCGTGGGCGTGCTGCAATACGTTACGTTGGAGCCCGTTCCCGTCTATTTTCATTCGGAGCAGGCGATTCTAACGAACGCTCAAAACCCGCACGCCGCGCTTTTGTGGCTGGAGTGGATGGCGAGCGCCGAGTCGCAGAAACTGGCCGATGAGCACGAGCCTGTCGGGTCGTCGCGTTACTTTCGCGGCGGAGCGGTCGAGCAAGAGCTGAAGGGGAAAAAACTCTCCCTGGTCACTTGGGAAAACCATCACAACATCGAATCATGGATGACCCAAGCCTTCGAGGCCTATGGCTTTCCCAAGGCAGAACGGTGAAGCCGGGGCCTGGCGGCGTTCGCCGAGTTCTCGATGACGGACAAGCCTGCCTTCGCCATTTTAAGATATGCTTGGAAGGAGTAGTAAGCTGAGACTCAAGAAGGCAGAAGTGGAATTCCTAAAGCTCGCGCGGTTGTGTCACGTAGCAACACATGATGGAACGGGCCGGCCTCACTGTGTGCCTGTCTGCCCGGTGTTCGAGAAGAATCTCGTCTATTTTGCTTCGGACAAGACCGCAAAGAAGCTGAAGAATCTTCGGCGCAATCCGGCCGTGGCGCTCGCATTCGACGACTACAGCGAGTCGTGGTCCGGAATCCGCGGCGTCATGATTCAAGGGAAAGGAAAAATCATCGAGAAGGGACCCCGCTTTCGCAAGACCCGCCGGCTCTTTTACGCCAAGTATCCGCAATATGAGCAGGAATCTCCCATCGGAGAGCGTGATTCCGCGATCGTAGAAGTCAGCTTGGACCACGCCTTCAGTTGGGGACTAGATTAAAGCAAGAGACGGAAACTCGTGAAGATCACTCGCATCACCGCGACTACGCATCGGGTCCCCGCGATGGTGCCCCTTCTGCACGGGCCTATCATGCGCGAGATCGTGTTCGTCCGAATGGAGACCGACGCGGCTGTGACAGGTTACGGCCTCACGGGACCGATTCAACGGTTCGCGGTCAAAGCGCTTATCAATAAAGAAATCGCTCCCCTGCTTGCCGGCAAGGACCCTTTGGCGACCGAGCGCCACTGGCATGATCTTTTCTACCGCCTGAATCCGCGCGCGCAAACAGGCGCCTGGTCCTCTGCTGTCAGCGCAGTGGATATCGCGCTCTGGGATCTGAAGGGAAAGTACCTGAGTCAACCCGTCTGGCGGCTTCTCGGCGGATACAGCGCCACCGTTCCTGCCTACATCACGTTCGGCCTGCTGGAGTATTCCCGAGAGCAGCTCGTCGAGGTCGCGAAACAATTCGTTGCCCAGGGTCATGACAAGCTAAAGATGGTAGTCGCGATCAACGAAGCTCAAGACCCGGCCGAGGACGCCGCCCGAGTGAAGGCGGTGCGTGAAGCGGTTGGCGAGAAGGTCCAGCTCATGGTTGACGCCAATTATCTTTTTTCGTACCCGCACGCGTTGGATCTCGCCAAGCGAATTGAGCCCTACATGATCACTTGGTTCGAGGAGCCGGTTTATGGCAACGATGCCAGGCTGCTGGCGAATCTTAGGCGGGAGACCCGCATCCCGATCTCTGCGGGACAAAACGAAGGACATAAGTGGCGCCTCCGCGAGCTTCTAGTCCACGAGGCGGTGGATATCCTTCAGCCCAACGTCGTGTACGTGGGCGGCTACACAGAGGCGCTAAAGGCGGCGGTCATGGCACAGGCCTTTAACAAGCCGATTGCAAACGGCGGGGGCTGGCCGCATCACAACATGCACCTGATTGCCGGCGTGGCGAACGGATGGCGGGTGGAATTCCACGTGCCGATGTGGGTAACGGGTGAGACGATCTATCGTGACCCCCCGAAGCCCTCTCGTGGGACGGTCACACTCACCGAGCGGCCGGGTCTGGGTCTTGAGCCGAATGAAGACGCGTTAAGGGACACATTGGAAAGGTAACGGTTTGCGATTCGCCGGAGAGGAAGGAGCCAAATTGCGGAACACACGACGAGCGCCCCTTATGGAGACCGAATTGTTGCAGTCGCTGCAGATGTCACACGGCTCGTTTGCATTTTTTTTCACGCGTCCCGTTCGGCAACGGTTGTGGTTGTAGGTCTGGGCTCGCTCATCCTCCCGGCGGTACGACTTGTGGCCATGTGGCTTCGACCACCCGCTGCAGGCGCCCGCGCCGGATGATTCACTCAGCCCAGGAACCGCCGTTACTCGCCCCACAGCTCGTTAATCAAGAAAGCGTAGCCCAGTGCGGACATGTAGGCCGCCTGTTTGTTGTCGGCGGCGCCGCCATGCCCGCCCTCGATGTTCTCGAAGTAAAGAACATCATGGCCCTTCTCCTTCATCTTCGCGAACATCTTTCGCGCATGTCCCGGATGGACCCGGTCGTCTCGTGTCGAGGTCATAAAGAGAACGCGCGGATATCTCTGATCCTGCGCCACGTTTTGGTAGGGTGAATATCGACTGACATAAGACCAATCCTCCGGTTTGTCCGGATCGCCGTATTCGTCCACCCAACTCGCTCCCGCCAGTAGCCTGTTAAAACGTCTCATGTCGAGGAGCGGCGCCTGGCAAACTACGGCTTTGAAAAGATCGGGGCGCTGCGTCAACATGACACCCATGAGCAGCCCGCCATTCGAGCCACCCTGAATGCCGAGATGTTTTGGGGAGGTCACCTTGCGGGCGATCAAATCCTCGGCCACCGCGATGAAGTCGTCGTAAGCGCGTTGGCGATTTTCCTTTCTCGCCGCGTCGTGCCACTGTGGGCCAAACTCGCCGCCGCCACGGATGTTGGCCGACACGTAAACGCCGCCGCGCTCCAACCAGGCGGAGCCGACAGACGGCATGTAATTCGGCAGCAATGAGACTTCGAAGCCGCCGTATCCATAGAGCAACACCGGATTTTTGCCATCCGACCGCAGGCTTTTTCGGCCTACTTGAAAATAGGGAATTTGGGTTCCGTCTCTGGACGTGGTCTCGTGTTGGCTGATCTCCAGCTCCCCCGCCGCGAAGAATGCGGGCAAGCTTTTCAGTTCCTCGCGCTGTGCTTGCTCAACCGTGCCGAGATAAAGGCGGGACGGCGTGAGGAAGTCCGTCACGGTCAGAAAGTAATCGTCGGATTCATCAGGGTCGATGCCGCGCGCGCCGGTTGAACCGAACCCCCGGGTGTCCAGCGTCTCTCGTGTCCACTGATCGCCCTCTGGCTTTAGCACGTAAAGCTTGTTCCGCACGTTCACCAGTTCATTCACAATCAAGTAGTTCTTTGTCGCGCTCGTGCCGGCTAGACACTTGCGGTCGGCGGGTTCAAAAAGCACCGCAAGATTCCGGGCGCCTCTCAGATACGCCTCGAAATCGGCAGCGAGTAAGGCTCCGGCCAGGTACTTCTTTCCGCCGATCGTCCAGTCAGAGCGTAGACGGAGAAGGATCTGGCCAGCGAACGTGTCGAGCCGCGCGTCATCCGGCTTGTCGATCTTTACCCACTCGTCGCCGCGGCGGACATACACTTCGTTCGTGAAAAACGTGGCGCGGCGCCGGATAAACTCGTAGACCCGCCCGTGGTCGTGGGCCACCGCTGCGTACACGCTGACGTCTTCCGTTTCTCCTTCAAAAAGAGTTCTAGCCTTTTCCAGCGAAGAGTGGCGCCTCCACTCTTTGACGATTCGTGGATAGCCTGAGCTGGTGAGCGACCCGGGACCGAAGTCGGTTCCCACGTAGAGCGTGTCACGATTTCGCCAAGTCACGCTGCTCTTGGCTTCCGTTAGAAGGAATCCCGCTGGGACAAATTCTTTTATGTTCAGGTCAAATTCCCGCACGACGGCGGCGTCCGCTCCGCCGCGGGAGAGAAAAACCAGCGCGCGATCATAGGTGGGCCGGAGGGCATCGTAGCCTTTCCAGACCCAGTTCTCGTTTTCGACTTCTGCCACCTTGTCCAGATCAAGCACAGCTTCCCACGCCGGCTCGGCTTTTTTGTACTCCTCTAATG
>JBOHVR010000589.1:0-2048 GCA_050735755.1 Binatia bacterium | reverse complement strand
CTGATCTACATCGGCCTAGCCGTCTCCTTCGTCCTGCACGGTCTGGCGTTTACGTTTTTGGGATTCAAGCGGCATAAGTTTCATTATTTTTTCCTTACCGGCACCTTTGTCTTTCTGTCCGCTCTCTATCTGATCAGATTTGAAGACTGGCCGTTGCGAATCCCCGGAACGGATGTGCCGCTCACTCTGTTCCTTCGAATTGCGGCGGTTCTCTGCACGCTGAGTTACTTGAAAATGATTTACCAGGACGAGAGCTCCTGGCTTTGGAAGCTGCGGCAGAAGCTTCCCAGGTAGGCGGCCGTGGATCTCTCGATGCTGAGCTTTGCGCTTTCGGATCCCGGTCAGTTTCTCGAGTACTGGGGCTATCCCGCGATATTCGTTTTTGTGTTTCTGGGTAATCTGGGCTTGCCGGTTCCAGAAGAAACTGTTCTCTTGGTGGCGGGATATTTGGTTTGGAAAGGTAAACTCTTGTTTGAGGTCACTGCCGTTGTGGGTGTCGTGAGCGCGGTTACCGGTGACAATTTTGGTTATTGGGTCGGCCGCCATTACGGCGCCCGCGCATTGATGCGTTATGGACGGTGGCTCTTTGTTACTCCCGAGCGCAGCTACAAAATGCAGCGCTTCGTGTCGCGGTATGGAGTTGCGGGAATTTTCGTGGCGCGCTTTCTGCCGGGATTCCGATTCATGGCAGGGCCTTTGGCCGGAACGACATCGATGCCGTTTCGGAGGTTTTTTCTCGCCAACTTGTGCGGCGCGGTGATTTACGTTCCGCTGATGGTGACGGCGGGATATGGAGTCGGGTTTGGGTTGGCTGAACTCTTGGGCGAATATGAGCGCCGCTTCGGTGGATTCGATCGTATCATTTTGCTTACCATCGCGTTGAGTGTCTGGGCGATCTTGGCCCGGAGGATTTTAAGATCGTCCCTGCGCGCGCTGGACCCCAAGGAGTAAGGGCAACCCTGGGGTTGCCTGGATTTAGTCCTTCCTTGCCCTGCCGGCAGGAATCCGCGGGAGAATTTTCTAATCTTGGGCCGGCACTGAAGCCGCCAGGGGCAAGGTGACGCGAAAGTGACTGCCCTGTCCGGCTGCGCTCGTGAGAGTGATCTCGCCTTTGTGCAATTGGACAATCGAGCGGGCGAGAGCCAGGCCTAAACCGGTGCCGCTGCCTTCCCGGGCAGGGTCGCCGCGATAAAAGCGCGTAAAGATGCGCTCCTGTTCTTCGGGCGGAATTCCCGGCCCGGTGTCTTCAACCTCCAGGAGGGCAGCGCCGGCTTGCTTTCGCAGGCGGACCTCAACGCGACCTCCCGGCGGCGTGTATTTGATCGCGTTCTCAGCCAAGTTAAAGACCAGACGAAACAGCAGCGAGTCATAGCCCTCGATCCATACGTTCGAGTTTCCTGTCACCGCACAAAGGTTGCCTCTTGCTTCGGCGAGCGCCGTCAATGCGGGCGTGACTTCTTGCAGCACTTCTCCCAAGTCCACCTGCTTGGGCGGGAGACTCAAAGCATTTCCCTCCATCCTGGCCATGAGCAGGAGGTCTTCGATCAGATAGTTCAGCCGGTCCACCTCTTCCAGACAGCTTACCAGGGTCTGCCGGCCCTGCTCAGGAGTGAGCGGGGAGCGTAATGCCAGTTCGATTTCTCCTTTGAGAATTGTCATCGGCGTGCGCAGCTCGTGAGCCGCATCGGCGCTAAACTGGAGCACCGCGTTAAAAGATTGTTCCAACCGGCTGAGCATTTCGTTCAGCACGTCAGCCAGCCGGCTCAGCTCGTCGTTACTGGTTGAGGGAGGTATCCGCTCTGAAAGGTCTTCCGCCTCAATCCTGCGCGCAGTCTCCACCATGGCGTCCACGGGAGCCAAGGCGCGACGCGCGAGAAACCACCCGCCGACCGCGGAGACTGCCAATGCCAGCGGCGCGAGCCAGAGTAGAACAAGGAGAAATCGGGAACGCGTGGCTTCGACGTTTTCAAGTGACATGGCAACCTGGACGATCTGAACCGTTGCGCCATTTCTCATGACGGGTAGCGTCAAAAGCCGTAGGGGAGCCC
>JBOHVR010000588.1:0-11144 GCA_050735755.1 Binatia bacterium | reverse complement strand
ATCGTTCGAACTAGTTGTGATTCGGAGGCATGGCATGGCAAAGATTTCCACTTTCGATGACTGGATTGATTATTTTAAGGTATGGCGCGACGATATTGGGTACGATTCGGCGCTGGTCGGCGGCTATAATTTCGAGACGAAGCTAGGCGATCTGCATAGCCCGCACGTCGAGTTTGGCGACTTTAAGGGGCAGCGGAAATGGGAGCGGGTCGGGCAGATTCCCAACCAATCGATCCGCGACGCTCTTTTGAACTTGATTGTCTATCAGGGGGATACCGAATTTGCCTCGGTTGAGCAGCAGAAGAATTTGCTGGACAACGCGCCGACGGACTACGACCGGCAGTCCTTGATCCGCGTGAACTGTGAAGAGATGCGTCACGGATGGCAAATGTGCTACCTTCTCGCTACCTATTTTGGTGAATCCGGTAAACTCGAGGCGCAAAAGCTGCTCGAACGCAGGGCCTTCAACAAGAACCGGCTCTTGGGCTCCTTCAATGAACCGGTCAACAACTGGCTTGACTTTTTTACCTATACGCAATTTGTTGATCGTGACGGCAAGTTCCAGCTCACCATGCTTAGCCATTCGGCTTTTGCTCCTCTGGCGCAAAGCGTGAGGGCGATGCTGAAGGAGGAGTTCTTTCATATGTTTACCGGAAATACGGGGTTGACCCGCATCGTGCGCGCCGGCAAGGTCCCGATTCCGATCATCCAGAAATACTTTAACAAATGGCTGGCTACGGCTTATGACCTATTCGGCACCGACCACTCTTCATCGGCCCATTGGGCTTACGTCTGGGGACTTAAGGGCCGTTATGACGAGCATGAAGCGAAAGAGGAAGCGGACAAGGCCAAACTCAATGAGCTTTCGCGTTCCCACTACTTTAGTGAATGTCGCCGTCTGGTCGACGAGCTCAACAACTTCGTTCCTGATAACCAGCCCAAGCTCAGCATCCCCGATTACCGATTTAACCGCTCGGTTGGCGAGTTTGCGGGCAAGCCTTATGGCGTGGATGGAAGATTGCTTTCAGATCAAGAGCATCAAAATCATCTTGCCGAAGTTTTGCCTGGACCCGAAGACGAGCGCTTGCTCCAAGATATCTTCAAGGAAAAAGACTGGGTCGTGCAGATGAGCTAGGCTCTAGTCGAGAACAAAGGAGAATCAGGGTGAAGCAAATCTGCCTTGTGTGTCAAAATGTCGATTGTAAGAGTCGTGGCGCGGAAGAATTGATGAAGGAACTCGAGTCCAGGGTTGCGGAAAAAGGGCTGCCGGATGTCGAAGTGCGCTCTTACATGTGCTTTGGTGCGTGCCAAGAGGGGCCCAACGTTGTTGTTTACCCTGAAAAGACTTGGTACGCGGGAGTCAAGAAGGAAGATCTCGATGAAATCGTGGGCCATCTGTCCGGCGGTCCTGACGTCAAGCGTCTCGATAAAATCGACCCGTCCCTCAAAGAGTTGATTTATCAACTTCTCGATACAGGAGTGTTCTAATTGCGTTCTATGGAAGGGATTTTATTTACCCAAGGGATAGTCGCGGGGCGAGAAAGTCTTGACGAGTACCGCGCGCGCGGCGGTTACCGTGCTTTAGTCAAGGTGCTCAAAGGCCAATCAGCAGAAGCCGTAATCGCCGAAGTTACGGACGCCGGGCTTCGAGGACGGGGAGGAGCCGGTTTCCCTACCGGAAAAAAATGGGCGTTCACGCGGCGCGCATGCGCCGGGCAACCCCGTTATGTCGTTCTCAATGGCGGCGAGGACGAACCCGGAAGTAAGAAAGACCGGCTTCTCTTGGAGAACTTGCCGCATCTAGTCATCGAGGGCGTGATCCTGGCGGCTTATGCCATAAGCGCTGCCAAGGCCTACATTTACATCAACCATCAGTACAGTGGGGCGATTCTGAGCATAAAAGACGCGTTGGGTGAAGCCGCAGCCGCCGGCTACTGGGGTAAAGAAATTCTCGGCAGCGGCTTTGATCTGGAGATTGTGCTCACCGAAGCACCGCCTAACTACGTTGCCGGCGAGGATACGGCGGCGCTGGAAGTTATTGAAGGGAGAGAGCCGTTACCGCGTCAAAAACCGCCGTTCCCGGCCACTGCCGGACTTTTTTCCAAGCCGACTGCGGTTAACAACGTCGAGACCTTGGCGAACGTGCCACCGATATTAGCCAACGGAGCCAAATGGTACCGGAATTTCGGCACCCAGGAAAGCCCGGGTACGATGATTTTCTCGCTCGGCGACGAGATGAAGAAGCCGGGAATTTATGAGCTCCCTTTTGGCACCCCGCTCCGCTTTCTGATTGAAGAGTGTGGCGGCGGAATAGTCAGCGGAAAACAGATCAAAGCGATACTGCCTGGTGGACCGTCATCGGCATTTCTACCCGGCGACAAACTCGACGTGGCGTTGGATCACAACTCTGTGCGCGAAGCGGGCTCTTCGATTGGCTGTGGTGTGGTGCATTTACTGGATGAAGGAGAATGTTTGGTCGAGGAAGTCCTACGAATCGCCGAATTTTTTGCGCGCGAGTCCTGCGGCCAATGTCCCTCCTGTCGGATGGAAACGAACATGCTCGCGACCATGCTAAAAAAGATTCAACAGGGCCAGGGCGGGCCGGCTATGCTGGAGCAATTTGCGAAGGTGATTGCGTTCAACAAAGGGAAGGGTTTCTGTAATTTGATCAATATGCCCGGGCCGCCGATTGAAAGCGCTATCAGGCTTTTTCCCGAGGATTTCGAATCCCATCTTAGTAGGGCAACGTGCCCGTCTAACTAGCGAGGTTGAGATACTTACGCGGAACGTTGAATACCTGATTTTCCTTCTTGATCAGGCAAGCGTCGTTCTTCCACTCCTTGAGTATCTGGACTGGCTCACCAGCCGCGAACGAAACCTCGATCGTTTCTGAGTTGATGTTGGGCCGGTACTTCCACTTGAATGCTTCTTTGATAGTTGCGGGTGTCGCCACGACTATTGCTCCTTTCCTCGGCTTTGATTGACAAGCATACCACGATTTTTTTTCGTCACAACTTTGTAGCAGTTACTCCGTATTGTTCGCGCTGGTTATTCTATCCCAGGAGCCGAGCAACGTGGGGTAAGAGAGAGCTTTTTGCAGGCGCGCCAGAAAGGCCTTGCGGGATATTTCCTTGGCGCCTAATCTGATCAGGTGTGGATTGATGATTTGCGCGTCAATCAGGTGAAATTCCCAGGCCCTTAAGCGCTCGACCAGCGCGGCAAATGCGACTTTGGAAGCATCGGTGGCGCGGAAGAACATCGATTCACCAAAAAAGCAGCGGCCGAGCGAGACGCCGTATATCCCGCCTACAAGCTTGTCCTCGAGCCAGCTCTCGGCCGAATGGGCAAATCCCTCTTTGTGGAGGCGTTCATAGGCCTCCGTCATCTCTGCTGTAATCCAGGTCCCCTTTTCGCCCTTGCGCGGCACGGTGGCGCAGGCCTGAATCACCTGATCAAAGGCCTGATCGAAAGTGATGGTAAACCTTCCCTGTCGCAGCCTTTGCCGCAAGCGCCGCGACACATGAAATTCGTTGAGCTCGATAATCACCCGTGGATCGGGTGACCACCAGAGGATGGGTTGGCCTACTGAATACCAAGGAAAGATCCCGAGACGATACGCGGCAAGTAGTCTTTGGCTGCTCAGATCCCCGCCGATAGCCAGCAGGCCGCTCGGATCAGCGCGTTCCGGCCGCGGAAAGATGATCTCGTCGATCAGGCGATAAACCGGCATAGGCTAAAGTGATATCACCCGGGTTGGGAAAAGCCGCTCTTTTTGTCTTGGAGATCGGCTCCAGGCTAAATGCGTTGGGCTCTGTTCCCGCAGTTGAATGGAAATGGGAAAGATGGCGTCAATTGACTGCGCCGGAGTTCATGTGTTTTGTCGGCGCAAATGGGTCATCTCCCTTCGCCGTGATGAGGCGGTAGAGAGTGATCGTTACTCCGATCGTGATGAAGCTATCGGCCAGATTGAAGGCCGGCCAGTGAAAGCGAGACCAGTAAAAATCGAGGAAATCGATCACTTCGCCGTGTACAAACCGGTCAATCAGGTTGCCGACAGCACCGCCGAGGATAAGACTCAGAGCCGCTGTCAATGCCCTTTCGTGTTGCGGCAACCGCCGCAGAACTGTAATCAAGAAGCCGATGGCCAGCAACGAAAAAGCAATTAGAAAAGACAGCCTGAACATCTCGTGACTGCTCGCGAGCATACCGAAGGCAGCTCCTTTATTGCGGATATAGGTCAAGCTGAAGAAGTCTTCGATGACTGGAATCGAAACATGAAGCGGAAGAGCTCGGTCAACAATGATTTTAGAAGCCTGATCCAAAACGACGGTCGAGGCGAGCAGGATGCCAATGGTTTTGCTCTTGACGGTCAATTAGCCGCTCCCGAATTTAGCACGCTGGCGCAACGGTCACAGACCATTGGATGTGTGGAATCTTTGCCGACGCTCGTCCTGTAGTTCCAGCAGCGTTGGCACTTGGCTCCAGCGGCCTTACGCACCACGATTGTCCCCTGTAGCAGGGGGCTGGTGTAAAACCATCCGTCTCGGTCTGGAAGTGGAGCAGAACTTCCCGCAGAGGTCTTCGGCCCCGCTTCGCTTGCTTTTCTCGCCGGGGAAGGCGGAGGTCCATTCACAACTTCCACCTGCGAGACGATCACTATTTCCGGCCAGGCGGCAGAGTACGAGCGCAGGAGCGTTGGGACCTCGCCTGTCGCATTATCTCTTTCAAGGTAAAGGATCACCCTGGCATCCAAAGAGTGCCCGATCAAGCCTCCGTTGCGCGCTGCTTCCAAGGCTTTCAGGATTTCGCTGCGGATCTTGAGAATCTGCTCCCATTTCCCGGCCAACTCCTGATCCATAAGAGCGGCGTCGAAGTCCGGCAGGGGCGATGTGAAGATGCTCTCGGCCCCACCGCCTGCCTGGGGCATGTGTTCCCAGATTTCTTCAGCCGTGAAGGAGAGGATGGGCGCCATTAGATGGACCAGGGTCCCCAGAATCTCGTACAGGGTTGTCTGTGCTGCCCTCCTTTGCGTGGAACATGCGGCCTCGCAGTAAAGGCGGTCCTTGACGATGTCCAAGTAAATTGCGCTCAAATCCACGCTGCAGAAGTTGTTAAGAGCGTGATAGACCATGTGAAACTCGAATTGATCATAAGCGTCGCGGCACACCTTGAGGACGGACTGTGTTCGATGCAAGATCCAGCGGTCCAGCTCGGGAAGCTGGTTTACCGCCACGAGGTCTGTTGCGGGATTGAAATCGTAGAGATTGCTAAGCAGGTAACGTGCCGTGTTGCGCAGTTTGCGATAAGCTTCGACCAGGCGGCGCAGAATCTCATCCGAGATGCGCACGTCCTCGCGGTAGTCTTCGGCGGCCACCCAGAGGCGCAAAATCTCCGCGCCGTATTGCTTCATGATCTCTTGCGGCGCGATCACATTACCGAGCGATTTGGACATCTTGCGCCCGCTGCCGTCGAGCGTGAAGCCGTGCGTAAGCACGCTCTGATACGGAGCACGACCGCGAGTCGCCACCGACGTGAGGAGCGCAGTGTGGAACCAACCTCGATGCTGGTCACTGCCTTCCAAGTAAAGGCTTGAGACGCCGCCGAGTTCGGGACGAATTTCGACCACGGCCGCGTGACTCACACCGGAATCGAACCATACGTCCAGGATGTCCTCCTCCTTGAAAAAGTCTTTCTTGCCGCATCCGGGACATTGAAAGCTCGCGGGCAAAAGCTCATCTACCGGGCGCGCAAACCAGGCATCGGACCCCGCGCGCTCGAAGATTGTCGCGATGTGGCTGCAGACTTCGGCGCTCAGGATGGCTTGGCTGCAGCCCCGACAGTAAAAGACCGGGATCGGCACGCCCCAGGAGCGTTGGCGGGAAATACACCAGTCCGGCCGGGTTTCCAACATGCCGCGAATCCGATCCCTCCCCCACGGCGGAATCCATTGCACCCGGTCGATAGCCGCGAGCGCTTGAGCCCGAAGCTCATTTTTCTCCATAGAGATAAACCATTGCTCGGTGGCGCGAAAAAAGACCGGATTTTTGCAACGCCAGCAGTGGGGATAACTATGAGCCAGGCTTTCCTCCTTGAGAAGCGCGCCTCCATCTTTGAGTTTCTGGATAATCTTTGACTCCGCTTTAAAGATGAACTCTCCCGCGAGATCGCCTGCTTCAGCGGTAAATTTTCCTTCGGGACTCATGGGCGCTGAAACTTCCAGGCCGTAGCGCTGTCCCACGTCGTAGTCTTCCTGGCCATGGCCCGGCGCTATGTGAACGCAGCCGGTTCCCTGATCCCTGGTGACGAACTCTCCGAGGATGATTGGGGCGTCGCGGTCCATCCAAGGATGACGGCAGATCACTCCTTCCAGCTCTCTTCCTGACATCGCCCCGGGGGTGACCTCGTATCGATCTGAGTCAAGCCCGAGTGTATTCATGAGGGCAGAAATCAGTTCTTGGCAAACGATCAGCTCGCCGAAAGGGGTTCTGACAAATCGGTAGATGAAATCGGGATGGACCGCGATGGCCTGGTTAGCCGGCAGCGTCCACGGTGTCGTCGTCCAAATGACCGCGTAAGTCCCTTGGGGGCCGGGCGTAAATCTGCCCCTGGGGTCGCTTACCTTGAACTTTACGTAGATGGAAGGAGAAGTGTGGTCTTCATACTCCACCTCGGCTTCCGCTAAAGCGGTGACGCATGACGTGCACCAGTACACGGGCTTTTTTTGGCGGTAGAGCGAGCCGTTGGCGATGATTTTACCCAACTCCCGAACCTCGGCCGCCTCATAAGAGTGATCAATGGTGCGATAAGGGTTGTGCCAGTCCCCGAGGATTCCGAGCCGCATGAATTCGGTTCTCTGAATGTCAATAAACTTCTCGGCGTATTCCTTGCATAGCCGACGGATTTCGGGTTTGCTTAACGCGAGCTTTCGAGCGCGGCCGATGTTTTTTTCCACCTGCAGTTCGATGGGCAAACCGTGGCAGTCCCAGCCCGGAATGTAAGGCGCCCAGTAACCCGTCATATTCTTGTATTTGATGATGATATCTTTGAGGATCTTGTTGAGAGCGTGGCCGAGATGAATGTTGCCGTTGGCGTAAGGAGGGCCATCGTGCAGGAGATACTTCTCTTTGCCATCGTTTGCACGGGTCATCTTAAAATAAGTTTGGGCGCGCTCCCATTTTTCGACCTGTAACGGTTCGTTCTGCGGCAAGTTGGCGCGCATGGAAAAACGTGTCTGGGGAAGATTGAGAGTTTCTTTGTAATCCATATCGGACGGCGAAGAGCGGGGAGCGGGGAACCCCAGTCAAAATCGAGGACCGGCAGCTATTTCTTGTGGTGATTTAAACCTCGCACGATGCGGAAAGCAAACTCGTTGGCTTTATTCTCGGCATCGGCCCAAAGAATATAGTGGGCGAGCTCGTGATAGACGGTATTGATCCAGCGTCTTTCGGAATAGTATTTTCTGCCTTTTTTCCAGTTCTCTGGATGGACCAAGTGAATGACGCCATCCTCGTAAGTTTTTCCCGCGGTTTTCCCCCAATCCATGTATTCGAACCACTCCACTTTGGGCATCTTCAAATTGTAAAAATGGCATAGATCAGCAATGGCTTTATTGAATTCCGATGGCTTGTAATCCCGAAAAAAGAATGTGAGATGACGATCGACTAGCCGGCGCTCCTTTAGAGAAGACAGAATCATTCGCATGGGTGGCTTCCTGACCGGTCACGAAAGGTCTTTTTAGCACAAATATGGTGAAAATGCAGTTGTGGGCTTCTGACGTGGGGTTACCAACACGCAAGTAATTGTTTTTCCTAATCTTTTGCCTCGTCCAGCGCGCAAGTTGCTGAAGCCAATGAAGCGGTCTATATTGGTCACTCCGGGATCAAAGTAGCCGCGTGGGCGCTAGCAGGACGACGAGTCTTTTCTCACCCTTAGTATTAGTAGAGGTTAAAACTCGCAAAGTGTGGCTCAAACCTCGGAGCAGTCCGGGGTAAGGGTAATCTTATAGCTCGCTGTGGGTTTGCAGAGGAAATTCCGGGATCCGTTCCGCGTTGTTTTAGGCAAATAGGGCCATGCGTAGCTTATTGGAAAATATTTCGTATCTGGTCGCCTTCTTAGTGTTGGAAACTGGCGGGCTGGCGATAAGGCTGCTCCCGCGCCGTTTTTGCCTGCTCATTGCTCGGGCATTTGCCGATTTAGGGTTTATTCTTGTGTACAGGTTTAGACAGCGCTCCATACAGAATCTCCGCATTGCGCTTGGCGGTGAGCTCCACGACGGCGCTGTTACGGTAACAGCGCGAAATTCTTTAAGGGGTTTTTTTCGTGCCTTTGCGGAGATTGGGTTTGCCCTTCACAGCCCGTTACACGGAATACGCGAAGAAATTCCCGTCCAGGGAAGAGAGCATCTGGAGAAAGCGCTGGCAAAAGGCAAGGGTGTTATCGTTCTTAGCGCTCATTTGGGAAATTTTTTTCTCCTCGGCACCCGTCTTGCCGCTGACGGGTATCCGGTACAGGTTTTAGTTAAGCCGACTTTTGGCGGCAGCGGCCGCTTTGCTGATTTAATGGACCGTTACCGGTTGCGGTTGGGTCAAAGAACGATTCGAGCGCGGCCCAGGCGCATGGCGGCACGCGAGCTGATCAAGGCATTACGACAAAATCAACTGGTAATTCTGATCGCCGATGAGTATAGATCCAGGGGAATTCCGGTGACGTTCTTCGGTGGGACGGTTTTGGCGCGACGTGGGGTCGCGACTTTGGGTATGCGCACGGGAGCGCCGGTCGTACCTATGTGCCTTGTACGAGAATCCAATGGCGAGCTGGTCGTTGTCGTTGAGCCCGAGTTAAATTTCGTGCAGACTGGGCGTTTAAATGAGGATGTCGCTGAAAATACGCGCCGGATCACGCAATGGGTTGAAAAAGTCGTGCGCGCCTATCCCGATCAGTGGAACTGGACGGTTATTCGCTGGCAGAAGTCTATGCCCGATTCGTCGCACTGCGATGAGGAAGGAAGCAGGCGTTTAGCCTAGCTGAAGCGGCGCCGCTCAACACAGCACGGAGGAGAGAGCCAAATTGAGGAGCAGCAAGAGAGCAATCGAAGAGCTAAAGAGAAAAGTTGCGTTGGGGAACCGGATTCTTTTCCATCAGGGACTCGCCGACTATCACGGGCACCTGAGCGCGCGTGTGCCGGGTACGCGCCGGTTTTTGATCAAACCTGTGCTGGCGCCATTAGGTGCGATTACGAGCCGGGATATCATCGAGCTGGATATTGACGAGTACAAGCGGTTGTGCGAGGAAAATTGGGCTAAGACCGGCAGCCAGGTCAAGAAAGAA
Source organism: Binatia bacterium (assembly GCA_050735755.1). Classification (GTDB taxonomy): domain Bacteria; phylum Desulfobacterota; class Binatia; order UBA9968; family UBA9968; genus DATMAM01. The sequence goes on along the minus strand of JBOHVR010000588.1, from coordinate 1,817 downwards.
ATCAAGCTTAAAATCCCGCCGCGCGAAACGATGATTCACGCCGCGATTTATGAAGCCCGTCCGGACGTAGAATCAGTCGTCCACACGCACCAGCCTTTGGCCACCGCTTTTTCCATTGCAGGCGTGCCTCTGCAGCCGATCTACAATCAGGCCGCGCCTTTTGCGCCTGAAACACCGATTCTTCCCAGCCCGAGATTGATCTATACGGTTGACGACGGCGCAGATGTCGTCCGAACGTTGGGAGAGCGGAAAGCCCTTCTCCTGCAAGGTCATGGCATTGTCACCGTTGGGGAAGGCGTGGAGGAATCCACCAGCAACGCCGTCTACCTCGAAAGGACCGCCTACATCCAGTGGGTTGCCTCATGCGTCGGCAAGCCGGTGATCATGCCGCAGCACGATATTGACTTTATGAAAGAGAATATGATCGCCCGCTCCTATCAGGCCTTTGCTTACTTTGTGTCCTTGTTGCCGGCAAAGTTGCGCGGCGTCTAAACGAAAGATTTGCATTAATCAGGAGGAGTCGACCCGTGGCAAAAACAGAGAAACGATCGATATCCCAAGAAGGGCAGACCAAAGTTTCGGCAGCTCCGATTCGGGACCTGCGTGATTGGCTGGAGCGGGTGGAGGCAGTGGGAGAGCTCATACGCATCCAGGAACCTGTCGACTGCGTTGAGGAGATGAGCGCGATCAGCTACTTGGTGGCCAAGCAAAATCCATCGCCGGCGATTTTGTTTGAGAAGACCAAGGGATATGAGAATAGTCCGATTCAGGCCAGGTTGCTGTGGAATATCCTGGGACCGAGCCTGCGACGCATTGCACTCACGCTCGAAGAGCCGGCGGAAACGCCGACAGTCGAGTTGATCCGGCGCGTGAAAGACAAGCTCAAGCAGCGCATCCCGCCGCACGTGGTTCTCAAAAACCAGGCGCCGTTTTACGAAAATAGCAAGACCGGAGACGATGTCGATCTCTCGCGGTTGCCGATTCCCAAGCACTGGGCACTCGACGGCGGCCGCTATGCCGGAACGGCCGACGCCGTTATCACACGTGATCCTGACAGCGGCTATCTCAACGTCGGCACCTATCGCATGATGCTGCAGGGGAAAAACCAGGTGGGACTCTATCTATCGCCGGGGAAGGACGCGCGCCTGCACATTACGCGCGCCTGGCAGAAGGGCGAGGCGATCCAGGTCGCGGCCGCCTGGGGAATCGACCCGTTGTTCATGGTCATCGGCTCGCAGACGTTTGCCAAAAACGTCTCCGAATATGAATACATAGGTGGCGTGAAGGGCGAACCTGTTCCAGTTGTGCGCGGAACGACTACCGATCTTCTCTTGCCTGCAAATGCGGAGTTCGTCATCGAAGGTCTGATCCGACCCAACTCGGTAAAAACCGAAGGGCCTTTCGGTGAGTTTCCGGGATATTATGGCAGACCGGAGGCGGGCTGTCCGTTGGTGGAGGTGACCGCGATTCACCACCGGTCCAGACCCATCGTCACGAACGCGCTGATGGCAGACTATCCGTCCAATGAACAAAGCGGTTTCTTCTCGGTAATTCGGTCGGCGAAAATCTGGGACGATTTCGACAAGTTAGGAATTCCTGGCGTTCAGGGTGTTTACTGTCATCCGGCGGGCGCCGGGGGATTCGGTATGACCGTCATCAGCATCGAGCAACGCTACGCCGGTCATGCGGCTCAGACCCTCGCGCTCGCGGCGCAGGTTCCGGGAGGCGCCTACTATACGAAATGGATCATTGCTGTCGATGAAGATGTCGATCCGACGGACATGGACCAAGTTATCTGGGCCATGAGCAGCCGGTGC
>JBOHVR010000587.1:0-1984 GCA_050735755.1 Binatia bacterium | reverse complement strand
GATTTCAAGTCCCACGGACTACCCTCCGCTCGACGTGGAGCAAGAATGGGCGAAATTGCAGGAATCGGTCGCGGACTTAACCAAGAGCGGTCTCATTGTCCTCGAGCGATTGGATAACGCGACGCTGTCTTTGCTGCAACGCCGTTTGCGCCGCGAAGAGTACCACGTCTTTCATTTTATCGGGCACGGCGGCTTCGAACAAAAACTGCAAGATGGGGTGTTAATCTTCGAGGACGACGCGGAACGGGGCCGTTCCGTAAGCGGGCAAGACCTAGGGACCTTATTGCACGATCACAGAACGCTTCGTTTGGCGATCCTTAATGCCTGTGAGGGCGCGCGCACCTCGCGCACGGATCCGTTTGCGGGAACAGCGCAGAGCTTGGTTCAGCAAGGTCTTCCCGCAGTGATCGCGATGCAATTCGAAATCACGGATGAAGCCGCCATTACCTTTGCCCACGAATTTTACGCCGCAGTGGCGGATGGTTACCCGGTGGATGCGTCCGTGGCCGAGGCGCGCAAGGCGATCTTCGCCGAGGGGAACGGGCTTGAGTGGGGCACCCCGGTGCTCTATCTTCGCGCCGCCGACGGCTTGATCTTTCATGTGGAGCGTCCGGCCGAGCCGGCTCGGATAATCGAACAGCGGGGGAACCTGACGAAGCCGGCGGAGGAAAAGATCATTTCCAATGAACCGGTTCCACGACGTGACTTGCCAGAAAAGCCGCTGCATTCAACGGAAATGCCGCCAAAGGGGAAAGGGGGCTTGCCAACCTGGTCCATGATGGGCACCGGCGCTGTGCTATTGCTTGTAATCGCGGTGGGGATTCAATGGATTCTTGACGGCTTTGGCCGAGAAATGCAAAAGCCCATTAGCATCGTCTCTTTAACGGTCGCGCCGGAGAAAAAAGACATTAAACTAAAGGATCGAGTTGCGCTACAGGTTAAGGCGGTCTATTCCGATGGCAATGCGAAACACATCACGGAAGGCGTAGAGTGGAAAAGCAGCAATGCTGCCGTCGCTAGCGTCAATTCCACGGGTGAATTGGAGGCAAAAAAAGAAGGCACCACCAAAATAACAGCCCGCTATGGAGCTATGGAAAGTTCGCCTTTGGAGCTATCTTTCCTAGCGGAGGAAGTACCGCCGTCGAGTCCGCCCGAGGTAGTTTCCTTAGCTGTGGATGCCAGCAGGCAAGAGCTGAAGACCGACGAGCGCCTGACTCTTAAAGCGCGCGCTCTCTATTCCGATGGCGGAGAAAAGTTTGTGACTCAGGGAGTTGCCTGGCAAAGCAGCCAACCCAATGTTGCCGTGGTCAGTTCCACCGGTCAGGTGGTGGGGCGAAGCGCGGGCCGTTCCGAGATTACGGCCCGCTACGAAGGGATTTTGAGCTCTCCATTGAATCTGGCCGTGAAGAGCGCGGAGGGGGGTAAGCCTGCATTGCCCGCGGTGCGCCTCGTTTCTCTGACTGTAGAAAGCAAGGCTCAAGAGATCAAGCTGTACGAACGCTTGCGTCTCGGGGTGCGGGCAAAATACTCCGATGGCACAGAAAAACTCATTGCCGGAGGAATCGAGTGGCGCAGCAATCAACCGGGCGTGCTCGATGTGTCTGCGGACGGTCAAGCAGAAGGACGCAGCGAGGGCAGGGCCGAGGTGACGGCCAATTATGGGGGGATTTCGAGTTATCCTTTGGTTCTTGTGGTCAAAGGGACTGTTAAAAAGCAGGGCCCGGATGTTCCGCTAAAGAACAAGATGATCACAGAGCACCTGCTCTCGGCGCGTGCGTATCGCGATCGGGGCGACTATGCCGAAGCGTTGACTGTGCTAGAGAAGGCAAGAGCGAGTGACCCAGAAAATAGGGAAGTTGAGGCGGCGATTGAAGCGACGCGAAGAGCCTGTAATGCGGAGCGACGCTTAGGCAGGGGAGAGCTGAAATGCTGAAGTCGGGCTCAATTTAGTTTGAAATCATCGAGTTGCTTCTTGAGGTCTCTG
>JBOHVR010000586.1:0-4696 GCA_050735755.1 Binatia bacterium | reverse complement strand
TTGGAAGACATTTTGCCACCGATCATGAAAGAAGAAGTCGGACACATTGGCTATGGCGAAAATAAAACCGCGGAGCTTGCGGCCAAGGGGACCGAATCGAGGGAGAAAGTCCAGAAGGCGCTGGATTTTTGGTACACGAAAGCCCTCGATATGTTTGGCCGATCCGATTCCAGGCGGGATCAACGCTACATTTACTGGGGGGCTGAAGCGCAGGAACAACGCTCAAGCGAGACAAGAATTCATTGAAGAGGTCAATCCATTGATCGAAAAGATCGGCTTGCAAATCCCTGATCCGCTTAAAGGTCGAAAATATCTCTAAGAAGAAAGGAACGGAGATTTACGCAGAGGATCACGTTGAAAACCGGGCGGTGCTTCTTCGCCAGCGGATAGAACAGCAGGCCCGCGAGCACGGATCCGACAGGATGGAGGTGGTACTCAAACGATGTGACGATGCCGAAATTCCCTCCGCCTCCGCGCAGTCCCCAGAACAAGTCCGAGTGCTCGGCGTCGCTTGCGGTCAGCAGCTGACCATCGGCGGTGACCACATCAGCGGAGAGCAGGTTGTCGCAGGCAGGGCCTGTCGGGCATCCAGTCTAAGCCACCCTTTGCAACGACCTTGCTTGATCGAGAGGAGTGACACTGATACGGGTCTATATAACTGACGAAAGCTTATGCTCATAAAACTGTTTCTCGCCCTGAGCGGCATCTCTCCGTACGTAAAGAAGTTGCTCTGGAGGCAATGGTATCAATTTTTAGCCGGTCATCATCAGACAAAAGACTGGTCGTTTATGAATTACGGTTACGCGCCCTTACACGATCACTCTGATACGGTAAAATTGGATGAACCAGATGAGCCTAACCGCTATTTCATCCAGTTATATCACCATGTCGTGAGTGCTGTAGATTTAACGAATCTAGATGTGTTGGAAATCGGTAGCGGGCGCGGGGGAGGCGCATCTTATATTAAGAGGTATTTGAAACCCAAAGCCTTAACCGGAGTCGATCTTTCAGACAAAGCCATTCAGTTCTGTCAGCACACTCATGACGTGGACAGACTATCATTCATCAAGGGGGATGGTGAATCATTATCTTTCGATGCTGAACGTTTTGACGTTGTAATCAACATTGAATCGTCGCATTGCTATGCCTCAATGGAAACTTTTCTTGCAGAGGCGAAAAGAGTGCTTCGTCACGATGGGTATCTTATCTACGCTGATTTTCGCAACAAAAATGATGTTGACGTACTCCATTGTCAAATGCAAAAGTCGGGCATGAAGATTCTCAAACGAGAAGATATTACACCGAACGTTGTCAGGTCATTGGATTTGGACAATCAAAGAAAACTTCTACTTATTCGAGCTTTGTTTCAAAATTGGCTATTGAAACCCTTTCAAGAATTCGCGGGTGTGAAAGGGTCGAAGATCTACGCGGGCTTCCAGAGTGGCACGATGATGTATCTGCATTATGTTCTGCGGAAATGATTGGCAGCCGGAACTCAAGTTTATTTTCTCGTCTTCGCATGATTCACCGTCACAGCTCTCCATTCTTTGAGCAAACTTGCCTCAGACTATCGCTCATTTGCGCAAACCTGGTCAAGTGATCGGTGCCCGGCATTGCCGCTGCTCTGATGACAGTAATGCCTGGCTAGGTCGAACGGCGACAGGCTATCTAAGTAAGCGCGTTGTGCAGAGTTTACAGGTATAGGACCAGAATAGATCAGGACGAACGACAAAAGCGTCCAGCCTGCGGAAATCGAATAGAAAATTGAGATTGCCCATATCCAGCGGGTTCGTCTCCGAATCGGATCGGCGGCCATTTCCATTTGACCACCTCGTGATAATACTTCATTACGTCCAACGTATAGCGTGTTATCCTTAAAGCCTGGAGGCAATCAAGTTGCGGAGAGATCGCTGAAGTGGCGACAGGGGGATAAAACGGGGTTGGACTAAACCGTGGGGTGGCACATAATTGGCGGCTATGGGATTTGAAAGCAGCGGGACGGCACAGAGGGCACCAAGGGTTTAGCGAGCGAAAGGATTTGATCCCAACCAAAGATTCTCTTGCCACATCTCTTCAAATGCCGTCGATCGTGGCTCACTGCGTAACCACTGGGTAGCCACCTGGCACCCGGGGGGTCGCACGCGTGCCTCTTAGGGAAGGCCAAAATTTTCGCCGGGCAACCCTAAACCCTCTTGAAAACCCGGAGCATGTGTAATAGCCGTCGCTGTAGACTGGAAAGGCCGTCGACAGAAAAAGAATGGAGGTGAGCTATGAAAACTAAGATTCTTAGCGCAGCCGCGATCTTCTTTTCCCTGCTCTCGTGGGTTTTTGCCACGGGTGGAGCTGCCCAGACCAGTGCCGCGCTTTCAAAGGCGAAAAGGGAAGCGGAGGCAAAAGGCTATATCTTTGAAGCCAGCCACGATGCGATCGTGGCGAAGGCAAAGAAGGAAGGAAAGGTGGTAGTTTTCAGCTCGCAAGATGACGCTGCCCTCCGGGCAACGGCAGACGCTTTCCGAAAAAAATATCCATTCATCGACGTGAAGGCGACTGAGATTGCGGGTACTGATACTTACAAGCGCATGGTCCAAGAGTTGGCTATGGGGAAGACTACGGAGTGGGACGTCAACTATGTGGCTTTCGATTTTTATAATGACTATCTTCCCTATCAAAAAAAGTTCGATATGCTCGGCATGGCCGCGAACGGAGTACTGGAGATACCCACCGAAATGATCGATCCGGTCAACCGGCACATTGTCGTTCTGCAGACAAACGTGGGGGCCCTCGCTTACAACAAAAAATTGGTTTCGGAAAACAAGCTCCCCGCAACCTACGAGGAGATGCTGAAGCCCGAATACAAGGGCAGAAAATTTTCGACAGATATTCGGCCTAGGGCCATCGCCGCGCTCGTGCCGGGCTGGGGATTAGAGAAGTTGCTCGTCTATGCCAAAAACCTGGCAGCCCAAGAGCCTATCTGGAATCGGGGAGACTCCCGGACATTGCCCCAAATGGTGGGCGGGGAAATTGCCATGACTCTGGGCATGAATTACAAAAGTTTCCTGAGATTCAAACCGAAGGATGTCCAGGATGTCTTGGGGGCAAAAATTCTGGAGCCAGTTCCGGTGCGGCTGACGGAGGCAGAGGGTGTCTCGGCGACCGCGCAGAATCCCTACGCCGGTCTTCTATGGCTGGAGTTCCAGGCCAGTCGGGAAGGTCAAGCTATTTTGGATAAAGTGGATCTGGCGGCTTCGCATTTGACGCCGGGCACGTTTCACGAAAAGGCGACTAGGGGGAAGAAACTCTCCGTGTTGGGATGGGAACATTACCCGAAGATGGGAAGGTACGAAGAGGAGATCGTCAAGGCCTACGGTTTTCCCAGGGCGGACAAGTGAAGTAGCATTGGAAGAGGCGGATTGCCGGCCCAAGATAACCGTTCGTTTGGCTATTGATGATGGGCATGGGGTAATCGTGGGAGGGGGTTCAGGAAGCCGTTAGCCTTTAAGGCTCTTTGGAATGAACTTCAGCGCCACGCCGTTATTGCACCACCGTTGCCGCGTCGGCGGCGGGCCGTCGTCGAAAACGTGGCCGTGGTGGCCCTCGCAGCGAATGCAGTGGTATTCGGTACGCGGCAGGATGAGCTTATAGTCGGTGTTGGAACCGAAGACGCCGGGAATCGTGGTGAAGAAACTGGGCCAGCCGGTGCCGCTTTCATATTTCATTTGGGAGGTAAAGAGCGGCAGGTTGCAGCCGGCGCAGACGAAAATCCCGGGCCGCTTTTCGGCGTTCAGGGGGCTAGTTCCGGGACGCTCGGTCCCTTGCTCGCGCAGCACGTGAAACTGCATCGAATCGAGACGCTTGCGCCATTCTTCCTTCGACAGCTTGAGCGGTTCGGAGGGTAACGGCACTCTTAAGCCCTCGGCAAGGAGCGTCTTCCAGTTTTTCTGCAGCTCCTCGATCGCCTTCATGCTACTAGGCGCCTCCGCGGCAATCCCGCGGCTCTTGAGGACAGGCCAGATCCCTGCCGCTAAGAGGGCTCGCAGTAATCCCCGTCTAGTCACAGATCTGTCCTTTCGCTGTCTGCCTGGAGAGCTGATTTGTTCGAAATCATGACTGGAGAATCGTCAACCGGGAATTTACTGGTTGAAACGGAACTTGTAAAGGGCGCGCTGCAAGGACCATCTCGCGCTGAGAGCCGCGGCATGGAAATCCCCAATTCCTAAGTTGGCAGTCCTGACATTTTGACATCCTCCTGACGGTTTTGGCATTTACCGGATCTTTTTTTGCGTATCAGACTGTCCGCACCGCAAGGCTGTGGCAGGAATGGGACATGAAAGTAGGGGCACACCTTTTGCGTTTACATGAAAGGACAGCTTAGTCCCAGAGGCACTATAAAATTTTCTTAGTCTACGCTGGCGTGATGTGATAAAAAGCCTTCTGCAGCTCGGGCATGGGATGATCAAAGCGTTACATCTCCTGATAGTTCTTTTCTTGGTTTTTTGTTTCTGTGAGAGAGCGGCGGCGGAAACGTTTTGGATACACTCAGATCCCCTGGCGATTCCCTCGGAGACTGAGCTGCGCTCGTTTTCTTTGTCCGCTGGCAGCGAACCCGTCCCGTCAAGTTTTCAACAGCCAGCCGGGAACTCCTTTTCTCTGGACTTGGGGCCCAGCATCATAAAACTGAAAACCTTTTACCTGGAAA
>JBOHVR010000585.1:0-5181 GCA_050735755.1 Binatia bacterium | reverse complement strand
AAATTGGCCGAGTGGATCGAGCCGATCAATTCCAGTTACAGAGGCTACATTGTTTTTGAGCAACCCCCTGTTTCGCAAGGCTTCATGGTTCTGGAGATGCTCAACATCGTCGAAAATTTTTCCTTTGATAGAATGAGTCCGGTCGATATCATTCACGTCATGGTCGAGGCCAAAAAGCTGGCGTTTGAGGATCGAATCAACCATCTCGAGGATCCGAAATTCGGTGATCCGCGAGTGTCCGTTCTGCTTTCCAAAGAGCACGCCCTGAACCGGCGGCAACTTATTTCCGACGGTCCCACGCAGAGAGAGCACCTGGCTCACTCTTTTGGGAGCGATACTGACTATCTCTGTGTGGTGGACGGAGAGGGCAATGCCGTTTCCCTGATTCAGAGCGTCTTTGCCGGTTTTGGCGCGCGCGTGGTTGCCGGCGACACCGGAATTGTGATGAACAATCGCCTGAGCGGTTTTCTTCTTGACGCGAGCAAGGCGAATGCATTGAGGCCGGGAAAAAGGCCGGCGCATACGCTGAATTCATACATGGTTTTTCGTGACGGAGAGTTCTTGATTGTCGGCGGCACGCCGGGGGCGGATGACCAGCCGCAGAGCAATTTGCAGATCCTCCATAACCTTCTGGACCGCCACATGGATCCCCAGGCAGCCATCGAGTTGCCACGCTGGAGTCATCGGCCCGGGACGCCTCCAAACGCCGAAGGACCCGAGGATCTCCGCATGGAGACCGGCTTTGCCCCCGAAGTTGCGAAGGGTTTACAAGAGAAAGGGCACCGAGTTCAGATGGTCGGACGTTGGGCCTTTGGGGGAGCACAGGTTATTGCCAGAGATCCGGCCTCAGAGACTTTGATGGGTGGAGCTGACCCCAGACGCCAAGGGTATGCCATAGCGTGGTAATTTAACCCTCTGCCCAACACAAAAAGAGGGGTACGGCAAATTAGTTTAAATATTAAATATTGAGGAGTTGACTATACAGACGTGTCGTAGTATAGATTTCATCTCAATGGACTCTTCAGTGACCGAGACTTCATTGGCCCACGAAACTAAGGCTGTCCAGAAGCCAAAGAACTGGCGCCGCAGTGTTGCGGCGGCTTGCGCGGCCCCGGACAGCCACATTGCCGACACTGCCGCCGGCCCAATCGAGTACGCAGTCACCGGCCGAGGCGGCCCGGCGGTTCTCGTCATCCATGGTTGCCCGGGCGGCTACGATCAAGGATTGATCGCGGCCAAACTTGCTCGAAACGAAGAATTCACCTTCATTTCACCGTCAAGGCCGGGCTACTTCCGGACTCCTCTCGAAGTTGGCTTGACGCCAGAAGGGCAGGCGGATGCCTATGCCGCGCTCCTAGACAGTTTGGGAATCTCGACGGCAGCGATTGTGGGCATCTCCGGGGGTGGACCATCCGCATTGCAATTTGCGCTGCGACATCCTGAACGCTGCTGGGGCGTTGTTATGGTGTGCGCTATTGCCCGGGCGCTTACGGAAAAGGAGATAGCGAAATGCCGCTCGTTTTTCCGGCGCATGGGTTGCACGCTGGATCTTGGCTGGCAGCTTGTGCGCGCCGCTGGGGCTCTGGTGGGCCGGGAAATCAAGCGCCTCGTTAAGCGCATCTTCACAAAAATCGATGGCGATGGAGGGGCCGATCGCCACGAAACTCTGGATATGATTTTTTCTCTGGCGCGGAGTTTTGGCATGATTTCGCTGCGCAAGGTCGGTCTGCACAACGATATCGAACAATTGACCAGCATGCCGGAATACGATTTGGGAAAAATTACCGTGCCCGTTCTCGTGATGCATGGGAGCGCGGATGAACTTGTACCGTTTTCCCATGCCCGACTCATAGCGAAAAAGGTTTCCAACGCGGTCCTCGTGAAGGTGAAGGGGGGAGGACACCTTTTCTTTGCAACCCACAAAGAGAGGGTTGTGCCGGTGGTTACTCAGTTTCTAGAGCGGAGCGCACGCGTGGTTGCCGGACCCTCAGCTCAGAGACAAAATATCTTGGGCCCGATCCGAGAGCCGGACGGACCACTCCGTTAGCCTCGTCTGCTTGCTCCTCTTGATATCCCCACGGGATTACTCATTCTATCCCGAAGGGAAGTGAGAGCGTGCTACATAAAATCTTCCTTTTCTTCTACCAAATTTGCGTCATTGTCCTCTTTCTCTTCCTTATCGCCGTCTGGGGTATCGCCTGCCATTTTTCGAGCTTGTTTCCCGATGGCGAGAACCGAGCGCACAGGTATCTGGTCTCCTGGGCAAAGATCAGCCTTCGCCTAGCTAGGGCGAGATTGTCCGTGGTGGGACTTGAGCGCCTGGACCCCGGCAGGACCTACGTTTTCATGCCCAATCATGCGAGCTTCCTCGACATCCTTCTGGTTTTCGCCTGCATACCTCGGAATTTTCGTATCATCGTCAAGAAGGAAATCTTTACGACTCCTTTCTTGGGCCTGGCCGTGCGCTGTTCAGGCCAGATTCCGTTGGATCGAGAAAACCCGCGGAAGGGCTTGCGGAGCATCAAGCAAGCGGCGGAGCTGATCAGGCGCGGCGTCTCGATCGTGGTTTTTCCCGAAGGGACAAGGAGCCGCGACGGAAAGGTTCACGAATTCAAGTCCACGCTCTTCGTATTACCTATTCGAACGCGAACGGCGGTTGTGCCGGTCTTGATCGAAGGAGCGTTTGAAGCATTGCGACCTGGGCAGGTTCTCTTTAACGCCTGTCCCATGAAGTTGACCTTTCTCGATCCGATTGCAACCGATTTTCGTTCGGATCGAGATCGAGCATTATATGCAGAGAAAGTACGTCAGGCTTTGATCGGATTCGAGCAAGATCCAATACCGAATGCAAAGGTGGCTTCGGTATGAAAGTCACCAGGAAGTTAAGATGCGGTTGATTCTGACAGGGGTTTTGCCCGTGCTTCAATTGCATTCGTATCGCCATCCCGCTGCACACCTGGCAATTGCCGGGATTTCCCCTTTTGCCTGGCCGTTGATTCGGTAAAATCTCTTTTACTTTTCTGTTGCGCTTCGCGACGGGCCATGTTTTGTTGTCTGATTCATGAACGGTTTCCGGGCTAGGCCTATCTTGCCGGCAAGCCGTTGGCTGAATGCTTTCATAGCGAGCGCTTTGCTGAATTGAATCATGTTCTACCCCGGCTGCCTGCCGTTGCTCGCGTTTCTGTTGCTTGTCCTGGTACTTCCCTTTTTCCTGGCTAATTTTCTCCTCGCGGCGCTGAGCAAACTTGGATTGCCGCCGCAGTTGGCGTTCCTGACTTTTGTGGGAATCCTTTTTGGCGGCGCGCTCAACATTCCCGTCAAGAAGGTGCCGCGGGAGGAAAGTTTCGTCGTTGATCCATTTGCGGTTTTTGGTTTCGGGCGCATGTTTCCCCGGCTTCTTCGTGCGCAGGGCTATACCACCATAGCGGTTAATGTCGGGGGCTGTCTTATTCCCAGCGCGCTCGCTCTTTACCAAGTCGCTCGCATAACTCAAGAAGGTCCCTACGCGACGTTGGTGTTGGTCTCAGTGAGCTTTTTGAGCATCGGCGTTTGTTACCGAATTGCCCGGCCGGTGGAAGGAATCGGCATCGCTATGCCGGCTCTGATTCCGCCAGCGGTAGCTGCCGTTCCAAGCGTTTTACTGATGCCGGACTTTGCTGCACCCATTGCTTTCGTGGCCGGTGTTTTAGGTCCCTTAATTGGGGCTGACCTGTTGCATCTCCCCGACATCAGGCACGTTGCGACGGGCGTCGCCAGCATTGGTGGCGCCGGTACTTTTGACGGGATCGTTTTATCGGGCCTTCTGGCAGCATTGCTTGCTTGATGATTGCCGATGCGCCTTGTCGATTTTCCGATGCGGAAAAGATAAAGATCTTGTGGAAAAACCGTGAAACTTCGGCACGCCATTTTTTCGCCTCAAGGGGAGGGGCCGCATCCCACGATTCTGACATTGCACGGATGGGGCGCCAATGCCCTGGATCTGTTGGCTTTGGCCCCCTATCTCTGCGACGGTCGGTTTCTTGTCATCTGTCCCCAGGGGACGATCGAAGTTCCCATCGGGCCCGACGCGATTGGCTACGGCTGGTTTCCTTTGCGGCTGGGAGGTTCCCCCAACATTGCTGCCTTTCTTTCGGCTGAGGAGGCAGTCAGGGACTTTCTCGATCAAAGTATGAAGCGTTATCCTATTGATTCCAAGAAGCTTGTCGCCCTCGGCTTCAGCCAAGGCGGCGCCTTGGCTTACGCCCTGGGTCTCAAGCGGCCCGAGCGCTTCGCCGCCGTTGTCGCCATCAGCACATGGTTGCCCGAGGAGCTGTTGGATAGAGATCTACTGACGGAGGCGAAAGACAAGCCGGCAATTCTGGTCCAGCACGGCTCACGCGATGACCTGGTCGATGTCAACCGGGCGCGACAATCAGTGGAAAAATTGCGCGAGTTGCGCCTGCCCGTTACGTATAGAGAGTATGACATTGGGCATGAAATCAGCGCCGGGAGCTTAGGCGATCTTTCTGTCTGGTTGGAGGGGAAGGTGCTTTCGCCCATTGCGATGTAGCTAAAATCTTGCAACCCCTGCCCGCAGGTCATGCAGCGAGGTGAAAAGGTATGGCTAATACAAAGCTTCAGTTTGGTATTGCAACGCCGCAAATTCACGCTGAATTCCCTGTCGATCAAGAAAACATCCGTAACTGCATTCAGCGGGCTGAAGCGCTTGGGTTTCACAGCCTTTGGGTCCAAGAGCAAGGCGGTTTACGGGCCGCTGCCGGCGCTTTGGAGGGGATATCGATGCTGAGCTACGCCGCAGCGCTCACCCGTAAGGCTCGGCTCGGGAACGCTGTTTTCCTGATCAACCTGCGCAATCCGATACTACTGGCAAAGAGCTTGGCAAGTCTGGATCAACTCAGCGAAGGACGCGTGATCTTCGGGGTGGGACTGGGAGCGGTCACAAGGCTATACGGCGCGTATGGACTTTCGCCCGAACGACGAGTGGCGCGTTTTGTTGAGGCCCTTACCCTTATAAAAAAGTTGTGGGTGGAGGATACAGTCAATTTTGACGGGCAGTTCTGGCTACTGAAGGAAGCGAGGCTTTTGCCGAAGCCATTACAGAAACCGCATCCGCCCGTTTGGTTCGGCGCGCATGCGGCTCCCGCGGTTCGCCGTGCCGTGAAGATGGGCGATGGTTTTATC
>JBOHVR010000584.1:0-6413 GCA_050735755.1 Binatia bacterium | reverse complement strand
CGCCAAGGTAAGATGGTGGGCGATGAAACACTCCGGTAATTTCGTCCTCGGGTTTGCGCGAAACTTTGGGGACGAGGAAGAACATCTTTTGCGTGACCAGGCGGTGTACCCGGCATTCAAGGAAAAGTACGGCTTTGAAGACAGCCAACTCGGATTTTTTATCGAGCACCTGAAATTGGAGGAAGGCCATTCGAACTGGGCCGAGAGAGCGCTGCGGCTATTTGCCACTACTACCGAATTGCGCGAGCAGGTGCGCGCGTTCATGCGCAAGAACCTGGGCCTTCATTACAAAATCTGGGAGCTGGCGTTGGAGCAGCCGGTCAAAACCCGAGATGGAGAACTCGTTGTGTAACGTCTCTCTCTTCGTCGTGTCTCCGGGGCAAAAAGGAATTCGGTTCCTTCCGATCCCATCGAAGCCGCGACGGGATTTTTGAAGGGCAAGTTTTCCTTGACTCAAGATCTCCGCCGGGAACATCGGGAAGAGGCGCGCCGTGAGCGAAAAGCTTGTTCTCGATAGCTTGGCCCTCCTCAGTCTCTATCACCGGGAACCCGGCTGGCAGGTCGTACAAAAGGCTCTCTACGATCAAGACAAAGCACGCACGCGCGTAGTTCTAAATTGGATTAACTGGGGCGAGTTTCTCTATATCGTCAAACGGCGCGTCGGCCCCGCCAAGACACCATGGACGCGCTCCACCTCCTCGAACAACTTCCCATCGAACTTTACCCGGTGGACCAGCCGCTCGTCCGCGCCGCGGCAGAAATAAAGAGTGGACACCCGCTCTCCTAATGCCGATGCTTTCTGCGTTGCTACGGCCCAGCGTCTCGGTGCCACGGTTCTAACCAACGACCCTGAATTTGAATCCGTAGAATCGCTCATCAAAATCCGCTGGTCGTGAGTCGCTGCTCGCGCGCCGCTATGACTATCGCCAGTCCGATTGTCAGCGGTTAGAAGCCCGGATTAGTCTTTAAGAACTCAATCACCACCGGCGTCGACGGCCGGCCCAAAATTCGATTGCGATGCGGAAACCGTCCGAATCGCTCGATGATCGCCTGGTGACGCAATTCAAAATCGAGATTTTCTTCGAGTCCCGGCCGGGAGAAGAGCTTGACCGCCGTTTGGTGAATAAGCGCCGACTCGCTGTGCATGAACGGCATGTACATAAAACTCTTTTGCGGAGCTGAGAGTTGCTGATCAATCGCCCGCCGCAGTGCCTCCTGGGCCAGGACCAGGGCCATGGGATCGGTGGCAAAGGCGCGGGGATCGGCGCGAAACATGTTGCGCGGGAACTGATCGAGCGCGATGATTTCGGCCAACGCGCCTAATGCGGTGGAGCGCCAGGACCAAAGCTCACCGGCCGCCGCCGCGCGATACGTCGATCCGAATCGCTTCGCGACGGCGGCGTCAATGCCATCGTCTTGGCGGAACCAGTCTTTCGGCCCCAGCTCGTTGAACCAAAATTCGATCACTTCGGTCGAGTCCATCTGCGGGAGCCTACCAGTCCGAGATGGCCTTGTTCAACGCTGTTTCGAGATGTCGTGAAGCGCCCTGCTGACTTTCTTTCTTGCCGGGGGGTTTGATGTCTTCATGCATCAATATACACTGCCCGAAGCCGATCTCAGATAAACGTAAACAAGGAGGAGTATCATGGCCCAACACATTCACGGACCGCTTTACTATGAACGGATGGGACGCACGGGGCCGGTGATCGCCTTTATCCATCCCAACCCGATGGACCAGTCGTGCTGGATTTTTCAGATGGCGCACCTGTCAACCTGGTACCGGTGCATGGCCATCGACATCCCGGGATACGGCCGCTCGCCCAAAGCCGACCCGGGGCTGACCATCGCCGACATGGCCGAGGCTTGTTGGGAAGCGATCGACGACGCGGCGCCCGGCGAAAAAGCGATTCTGGTCGGCTGTTCGGTCGGCTCGGCGATCGCTCCCTACATGTACCACCAGCGCCCGGACAAGACGGCCGCGCTCGTGTTGTCGGGCACCGGCTACAACCCCACCAAGGAATTCACCCAGCGGCGGATCGATAACTATACGGCCGAAGGAACTGACTACCGGTGGAGATACACGTTCGAGGATCTGAGCCCGGCGTTTCGCACAACGCCGCTGGCGCATTTCTTCGCCAACCTTTTCACCGAACGCAACGAACAAGCCGATGTGCAGACGATCATTCACCAGTTCAAAGCGCTCGCGCAGCCCTACCCGGACGGCCACCACGAGCGCATCACCTGTCCGACGATAATCCTGACCGGGAGCGAGGACGGCTCCCATCAAAGGGCCTTCGCGCTCAAGGCGCGCATACCCAATTGCGAGTTGAAGGTTTTACCGGGAGCCGGCCATGCCTGCCAGATAGAGCAGCCCTGGCTATTCGATCGCTTCATGATCGAATTTCTCACCAAGCACGGCCTGTTCCCCGCCGCATCCAAGCCGGCTAAGTCGATTGTGTAAGTTACCTTAGCAGATCCAAGGACGAAGTCCGGGTGATGGATCGGGTTCCAAAAGCTTGTCGTCATTCCGGCCAAGCTGGCTCGTTCGACTGGGCTCACGACAGGGAGAGCTAGGCCCGTCGATGCGCTTAGGCGCCTTTTTGTGCAGGTGAAAAATACGCTTTACGAAACCCACGGCCCACGCCAGCCGTCATTTTCTTCACCGAGACTCTAAAGCGCTGGCTTCGAGAGCTAGAAGCTTCGCCTTGGTCTCAACGCCGCCGGCAAATCCGTTGAGCCTTCCATCTGCGCCTATAGCGCGATGGCAAGGCACCACAATAGACAGCGGGTTTTTGCCGTTGGCCGCTCCAACCGCTCGCGCGGCCCTGGGTGAGCCGGCCGCCTTTGCCAAATCCAGATAACTCCTGGTCTGTCCGAACGGTATTTCTGTCAAGGCTTGCCAAACCTTCCTCTGGAACTGAGTTCCGCGCGGCTCAAGAGGAAGATCGAACCGAGTTCTCTTGCCGGCAAAATACTCGGCAAGCTGTCGCTCGGCTTCACACAAGATCGGCTGGCGCGGATCGAGCTTGGCCGCGTCGAGTCTCACTCGATCGGGGCGTTCCCGCTCCCAGAGCACGGCGACGAGCGCGTCGGAGGTTGCGATCAGTTTGAGTTCGCCGACCGGCGATTTCATCTCTTTGTAAAATAATGTCATTTTTGGTTTCCCTTTTGCTCTTGGAGAGCGTTTGCGCGAATCCCTTCCACAGATAAATCGCCGCATACGATCGCCAGGGTTTAATACGTTCCAAATGCAGATCGGGATGAAGCTCGAGCGCCCGCTTGAGAATCAAATCGGTTCGCGGAAACGCGTCCGTGTCACCGATGGCCCTGAGGCTGATATATTCGGCCGACCATGTGCCAATTCCTTTCGTCTCGAGGAGTGCTTTCCGAAACGCCAGGGGATCTTGAGCTTCGGAAAGAGAAATAGCCCCGCTCAGCACGCGCCGGCTGAATTCTCGAATGGCCTCCTGGCGCGCGCGGGTTGTTTTGACCGCCCTCAGATCGGAATTCGCCAGGACTTCAGGGCCGGGAAACAGATGCATTTTCTCCCCTGATAACGGATGCACGAGCTCATCGCCATAATTGCGCACGAGCTGAGCGATAAGATTTGACCGCTGCTCGGCCGATACGAGCTGTCCCAAGATCGAGCAGACGGCGGTCTCAAAGGCATCCCACCCCCGCGGCAATCTCAAGCCGGGAAAGCGATCATAGAGTCGCGCGAGAACGGGAACTTGAGTGAAGCTATGCGCAATCAGCATGGGGTCAGAATCGAGGTCGAACATTTTTCGGACACGGCTCACCACCTCAAAAAGTATCCTGGGATTTTCCGCCACGGTCCTGAGTTTTAACTGTGGCGCGCCGGCAACAGGTCGAACCTGGAAAAATCCAATGGTGTTGCCAATGCGAAACACGCGCGCGAAGGAGTTTTCCGTGACCTGTTCGACTCCCGGAATCGGATGCGTCTGGTAGAACCGAATGATGGTCTGCCAGTCGTAAGGAGGCCGAAACGAAAGATTGAGATCAATTCCGTCTCCACCAGCGGTCTTCGACCGCGCCTTTCTTGACTGAGAGGGCGATCGGCGGAACCGTTTTTTGAAGGCGTCGTTAAAACGCCTGAGCGACGAAAAGCGGGCAGTCGCTGCGACCGTCGTGACCGGCATGTCGGTCTCCACGATCAGCTTGCGCGCGAAATTGAGCCGATTGTTGTCGGCGATTCGCTTCGGCGTCTGGCCGATCTCCTCTTGAAAAAGCCGTCGCAGGTGCCTCGCGGTCACGCCCAATCGTTCGGCAAACTCTGCTTCTTTCGTATGATGCAGCTCGTCGTTCGCGATCAGTTTGAGAGCTCGCTGAACGACTGCTTTCTTTCCAAACCAGGCTGCCGAGAAGGGAGCACATTCGGGGCGGCACCTCAAACACGGCCGGTATCCGGCCAGTTCCGCGGCGATGGCGTCCGTGAAGAACTCGACATTTTCCCGCTTGGGTTTTGCCGAACAAATTGGACGGCAATAAACCCCGGTCGTCTTTACCCCAACGAAGAACTTACCGTCAAAGCGGTAATCCCTGGAAAGCATCGCTTGATAAAAATCATCCATGGTTGATGAGACCAGTATTGGAGCAAATGGAACGCAGCGCAAGCCGTAGACTCGCCGTTTTCGGACGTGATCCCTTTCTTCCCATCCCTTAATATTTCTGTCAGGCCAGAGGACGGAGACCGAGGCCATTGTCTCAGCACTTCAGTAGAAACGCCTTTTGATGGCAGCGGTGAGTGACGTGCCAGAGGTGACCAGGCAGAAAATGGGGCCAGCACCCGGCGTCGCTCGTTTCTTAGAGCGCACGTTTTAGCTCAAAAAAACCTGCGGCTACACCTTTAATCAGCGCCTATTTTGCAATCTTTTAGCGCTGAATCTATATCTTGCACAGGCCGACCCGGTCACTAACCCGTTCTGTGTTTATTGTCATCACCCACTACACGAGCTCAAGCCGGATATGTCGGCCGAGCACCCGCGCCGCGCGCGAGAGAGTCTCGAGCGTCACGCCGCCGTGACCGGGATCAAGCAGCCGGTCAAGCTGGCTGCGGCTCGTTTTCATCCGTCGCGCCATTTGCAATTTGCTCATGCGTCTGTCCTTCATCGCCTTTTCGAGCTGCCAGGCAATGACCCGCTTGATCGCCGTCGTTTCCACTTCGTCGTAAATGCCTTCTTCCTTCAGAAAATCATCATACGAAGAACCGACGCGGCCTTTTTTGCGAGTGGTCATGTTTCAATCTCCTTCAGTCGTTTACGTGAAAGCGCCAAATCCTCAGCCGGCGTTTTCTGTGTTTTCTTTTTAAGCCCGTGCAGCAGCACCATCCGGTTGCGAACGATCCCGAAGATCACCCGTGCAATTCGATTGCCTCGCAGAGTACTACGCACTTCCCACAGACCCCGTCCCAACGGGCGACACGTCGGCATTCCGACAGGCCACCCATATTCGACGGTGGCAATGTCTGTCCCGATCACCTTCCGGTCCTCAGCATCAAGCTCTTTGAGCCACTCTCGGACCGGCTCCCGGCCGGTTGCAGTCTGATAAAAAGCGGCCGGGATCTTCTTGACGCGCGCCATGCCTTCCGTCTCACGGTCAACCCCGGCTAAAACCAGTACCCGATGCGAATTCTAGTGTACCATCAAAGGTACATGCGTCAAGTTAATCTTTGCCGCGCACCGAAAGACCAGGCGGGCGTAAAAAGCCCTATTTGGTGCCTTCGCTAAAAACACCCGAACCCAGACGTTTCCTTGCCCCGATCGTGCGTCTGCGGGCAACTACGGAAGCCGTTTTTGATTCGAAAGCTCTCAAAATCGTCAATTGCCTGCCTGGCATTGGGATCCGATTTGTAGGTGGTCTAAATGAGGTCCTCGCTCGAACGCCAAGCACGGCCTGTTCCCCGCAGCATCCCAGCCGGCTAAGTCGATTCTCTAAATAGGAGCAATCAAGTTCTATGATGTGGTGTGGATAAAAATGGATTTGGATTAAACGGACAAGCCGCACGTGAGTTGTGACTGATCAGTTTGTGCGTTCGGGACGATTGATCGAAGATCGTCCTAGATATCCGGGCATGAACCTGAATATCTTGCCGTTTCAAAATGTGATCGACTCTCACTGCTGCCATCGACTGAGACACCGCACTTTTTGGCTTGCCGTGGCGTAGCGTTCAGCGAACCAAAGCTTTAATATGAAACTAGACTTCGATCCGGAGGACTGGCGATGGATTCCTTATCAAAAAGAATACGGCTGGCGCTGTTCGCGCTCGTCATGGGAGTTTTCATGCCACAGGCGGCGTGGACTCATCACGGCTGGGGCTGGGCGACCGAGGAGGAGTTCGAGCTTACGGGCGAGGTCACGGCCGTGCGGCTGGGCAATCCCCACGGTGAGGTGAC
>JBOHVR010000583.1:0-2694 GCA_050735755.1 Binatia bacterium | reverse complement strand
GCAATCCAGGGAAAGCTCGTCGTGGACAGAGCAGCCAGAATAAAACCGCCGAGAATCACGCGCCGGGAGTCGTAACGGTCCACCAGGCGGCCGCCGAGCATTGGACCGATGATGCTGCCAAGCATCAGAAGGGTGAAGATAAAACCAACCGCAGCGGTATTCATGTCCAGGTTGTGGCTTAGATAAAGGGGAAGGAAGCTCGAGATGATTCCATGTCCTGAACCGCCCGCGGCCACCGCAGCTGACAGAAGTATCCATTTTAAGCGCACGTTTCCAAGAGCCTCGCGACTGTCCTTGAAAAAGGATGCCTCGGACTTGCCGGCCGCGGCGCTGGACTCTCGCGGGTCGTGTAGTTTTAAACACATGGCGATGCCGATCAGAATTGCTGGGATGGCAAAGAGAATCGTCGTAATGCGCCAGCCCCAAAGCCCAATGATAAGCGCCGCAATAAATGGAATTGCGGCCGTACCGAGATTTCCTGCAGTGAAATGCGTCGCGAGCGCCGAGCCCAGGTGAGTGCGCTTGAAGTGATGGGAAAGAAGTGAGCTCCCAACCGGGTGTTGAACCGCCCCGCCTACTCGGGAGAGGGCCGTCCAGAAAAAAAAGTGCGAAAAGCTCTGCGCCAGACCAACGAGGACAAAACAAAAGCCGACCGAGACATTTCCAAGTCCCAGAAGCAGGTGGCGTGGGATGATTCTTCCCAGCCCGCCGGCGACAATCTGCAAAGACCCGCCGACGGCGCTGGCAACCCCCAACATGATGCCGAGTTCACTGTAGCCGAAACCCAGTTCGCGCAGGACGAGAGGATAGACCAGCGGTTTCAAAGCTCCCTGCGCGTGATTGATCGCGTGAGCAAGGCTGATCAAGGTCAACGCTCTGCCAGAATGGCTAACTTCATGACCGGTATGCGCGTGGGAATGAGCGTGTGTAGGTTGATCCATCTTCGGCGATATCCTGGCTGTTGGTTTCTTCGCGGCTGACAGGAAGGAGTCTGTGTAACACACTTTTTGGTTTCGTGCTACTCCTTGGCAAAAAAAATCAGCCCTTTATCTCGGCGGTGGTCGTGACGAGCTTGCCGTTCTGGACTCCTTTGGTTGCAATCAATTTGCCTGCGACCTCATGGACTCTTGCCGCGGCGCCTCTCACGACGATCACCTCCAGGCAGTTGTGCTCATCGAGGTGGATGTGCAGGCTCGCATTGATCGCTACATTGGCCTTGTGTTGCATGTCAGCGAGCAAATCACCGAGACGATGCGTCCGGTGATCATAGACGAGGCTGACCACCCCGATGACGTTTCCGTCCCCTTTTCCGACCCTTTTTTGAATCAGGTGGTCGCGAATCAGGTCCCTGATGGCCTCGGACCGATTGGCATAGTTCAGTTCGGCGATGCTGCGGTCAAACGACCGGAGCAAGTCATCTTCCAGAGACACGCCAAAACGCGAAATCTTCGCCACAGACTTAAGCTTCGTAGCACCGATCCAAAATCCGTGCAAACGGGTTGGTGCGGGAGATTTCCTCGCGGGTTGGCCATGCGTGTGCTAGATTTCTCTATCAGGTTGATGAAAAAGACGCGGAATGCTTCGAGAGCCTCAGCATGAACGGAATTTCCTCAATTATTTCAACTTCTCTCCGTTTGTCCTGAGCATGTCGAAGGACTCCGAGAGAGTTTTTCATCAGCAACCGGCTAAGTGAGAAGGGCCGGTAGGAGATGATGCTTCTTTATCTTGTTTTGCTGCTTGTCCTCGGCGGGTGCGGGGGCAGCGAGCGAATGGAAACCGTTTACGCGCAGCGTTGCTTCGGTTGCCACGGGCCTGCGGGCAGAGGAGACGGCCCTTTGGCCGAAAGGCTGCCCGTGGCGGTGCCGGATTTTCGCGATACCGTTCAAAAAAGAAGCGTTGTGCACATTCGCAGAGTTATCACGGACGGCAAGGGGATGATGCCTGCCTTCGGCCCCGCGCTGCCGGGCAGTGAAATCCAGGACATGGTACTGTTCGTGCGGATTCTCAGCCAGACGGGGCGCTCGCTCGAATGGTGGGAGAAGCTCGAGCCATTGGTCTGGGCGCACTGCAGCGTCCCGTGGGAAACGGTGTTGGGTTATGACGACCCGCCGGAAGATACAGCTTCAGCCACAGCGCCAATCCGCTGACCGGATTGTTTGAGATCGTTCGCGCAAGCCGGCGCGGCGGCACTTGCTCGCCTTGACAAGTTGTCAGCCTTAAATTAGCTTCGTGGCAGTGTTTAGCTTATCCTCACGAAAAGGACTGAGACGAAATCGCGCCGTCGGGGCGGTTCTCTTCCTTTGCATTTTTCTCTTACCGCTTCACTTACATGCGTACACCGCGACCCCCGAACTTCGGAAGGAGTGTAGCTGTCTTCATGGGAGTCGCACTCAGATGGGCTCCCTGCCGGATGTTGCTCCTGTAGCCACGCTGCAATGGGCGTCGGCGGTTGTCATTGAACAACCGGGTCTTTACTTCTCGTTCTCGTTCGAGCTGCGAACGATTCGCGCTCCGCCTTCGATTTACTCCCTCTAGTCCGATCCGGGCTCACAACTAAATATCATATCTTTCGGCTCCTCCCGCTTTGGGTTGGGAGGAGGCAGAACTTTGATTTTAGGGGGGTAAATCATGCGGACTTTTTTGGGAATGCCGTGGTTGGCATTGGTTTTATTGACCTCGCTGAGCGTGGTTTTG
>JBOHVR010000582.1:0-3890 GCA_050735755.1 Binatia bacterium | reverse complement strand
CGGAAACAGAAATTGTCACTTCCCGCGGAGGCGGAAGTCCGGAGATGAGAAAAGTCGCCGGTTCCCGTTTTCACGGGAACGGCGCGCGAAACCCAAGACCTGACACCGAAAATCATGGACGGCGGTTTAGAGGCGAAAGCCTCGAACCTTTCGCCTAACGGCCAACATTGTTTCAGTTTTCGCGTGCGCGTTCATAGGCTTTGCTTGCGGCCCGCTTGACGAGCACGCGAACGATGGCTCGCTTGTACTCTTCGGAGCCGCGCAGATCGCTGAGCGGGCTACACTCCCCGGACGCCGCGGCAGCCGCTTTCTCCGCCAGCGCGGCGCTCAGCGACTTCCCCATTAAGGTTTGCTCGGCTTTGCGCGCTCGCGTCGGAACCGGCGCCACGCATCCGAGCACGATTTTTGCCGCCTGGATGTTTGTCGTCTCCGTCTGCAGAGAGAGAAGTACCGCGACGCCGACGCTGGGTTTGTCGACAACGGAGCTGCTGGAAAAGCGGATGTATTCGATGCCGGCGCGGGGCGCCAGAGGAGGAATCATAACCTGGGTTAGAATGTCGGCTGCGCCGAGGCTCGTCTCGTAGTAATCGAGAAACAGCTCTTCCAGGGGAATCACGCGCTCTCCGGATGGGCCGGTGATCCTCACCCGCGCGTCTAGAGAGATCAGCACTTGCGCCAGATCGGTCAGGGGCTCGCCGGAAGCGAGATTGCCTCCCAGGGTGCCCACGTTGCGCACGCGAATGTTGGCAACTTCTCTCTCCACATCGCAAAGGATCGGCAGCTTGTCTTTGAGCAGCGCCGAAGTTTCGATCTCGTGATGCGTCACCAGCGCGCCCAGGACGAGCCCACCGGTGGGATCATAGCGGATTCCCTGGAGTTGAGAGATCTTTTTGATGTTCACGAGCGCCTTGGGCCGAAGGAGCCCTTGCTTCATCAGAATGCTGAGGTAGGCCCCGCCGGCATAGACGCGCGCATCGGCGCCGTACTTTTGCAGCAGCGCGCAGGCTTCGGATATCGTCGTCGGCTCGAGGTACTCGAAATCGTTCATCTTGTTTTCAAATAAGAGACCTTCTCGGCTCCCGGCACCTTTACTTTTTGGAAACGCTCGCGATCCCCGATGGGCATGGTGGCGTCGATGCCCCAGCCCGCGGTAATTCGCGGCGCGGGCACGGACGGATCCAACGTGGAGCAGGCGATCCTGGGAATGATGATAATATCCCGGTCAGGCTGCATCCGCGTGCTCAGCGCCCACTCCACATCGAGCGGGTCGTAAACATCGATGTCGTCGTCAACGACGGTGATCTGTTTCAAGCCGATGCCCAGCGAGAGCAGCGCCAGTATCACGTTGCGCGCCTCCTCCTGGCTCCGTTTCCTGATGGAGACAACGACGTGATGGCGAAAGGTTCCTCCCGGCGTCATGTGCACCGCTTTGACTTCCGGGACGATCTTCTTCACCTCGCGATAAACGGCGGCGGCATTGGCGTATTCAATCAGAGTGTGGTTCTCGGTCACGGGCATTCCCGTCAGGGCGGTTTGATAGATGGGATTTCGCCGCATCGTGATGGCGGTCACTTGCAGCACCGGCGCCTGTTTGGCCGCGCTATAACAGCCGGGATATTCGCCGTACGGGCCATCGGCGACGCGTTCGCCGGGGAGTGTCACACCTTCGATGACGATCTCAGATGAAGCGGGCACCTCGACATCGATCGTCTCGCACTTCGTGAGCTGCAGCGGCGCCCCCCGGAGCCCTCCCGCGATGTAAAATTCATCGATCCCGTACGGCACTTTCGCCTGGGAGGCGACGACGGTGGCAGGTTCTACGCCGATCGCCGTCGCCACTTCCAAGCCCCGTTGGTTTTCCTCGGCTTTCAAAATCATCCGCCCCAGATGATGGTCGGCGGGAGCCCAGAGCGAAAGGCGGTCTTTACCCAGGAGCAGCATCCGATGAATGGACACATTGCGCATGCGCGAATCCGGGTCTTTGGCAATCTGAATCCCGATGGTGATGTAAGGCCCGACGTCTTTTTCTGAATGGGTGACGATGGGCAGGCGATAAAGATCCACATCGCTACCTTTCCAACGCACTTCTTTTACCGGGCCGTTTGAAACCATTTCAGGCGCGATGCGTCTCTCTTCCAAGACAAGATACTGTTCGAGTAGTTTATCTTCCGGAATTCCTAGTCCCAGCGCGACTAACTTGCGCGTGGCAAAGAGTCCGCCCAGGACGCGCCAGCCGGCATGTCCTTTGATGGTTTCGAACATGAGGGCCGGTCCCTCGATATCGGAAGTCTTGCGAATCCCAGCAGCGATCTCAAACTTGGGATCCGCCGCGTCGGTGACGCGGAGCAATTGCCCCTTTTCTTCCAGGTGAAATAAATAACCGCGGAGGTCCTCAAACATGGGCGCTTCTTTACCCGATGTGCGGCTCACAGGAAACGAGCAGGCTTTGAGACGCCAGAAATTGAAGCGACATCATGCATATCCCATCGCTGACAGAAACTGGCGTAAGCCCTGAAACCGCAAATAGGGGTTGGTCTTTTTTTGTTCGCCGAGGGTGGAGCTTGGCCGGGCAGCGTAATTGTGGCCCGGGAACAGGAGGGTCTCCTCGGGAAGGCTCATGAGCTTTTGCGTGAGACTGAAATACATATCCTCGGGATTGCTGCCGGGGAGATCAATCCGACCGCAAGAATCGATGAAGAGAGTATCCCCGGAGATCAGCTTATCGTCGATGAGAAAGCACTGCGAGCCGGGCGTATGTCCGGGCGTGTGAATCAATTTGACGGTTATTCCGCCGACCTCGATGTCATCTCCGCTATCGACGCGGATCAGGTCCGAGCCGGATACCGGTTTAAGATAATCGGCTTCGGCTTTATGAATGACGGTCTTGAGAGGGGCCCTTTCCAGCAGTTCGACCAGACCATCGATGTGTACGCCGGCAAAGCTCCCGCCCACATGATCCGGATGGGTGTGGGTCACCAGGGCGTGGCTGACTTCCATCTCATCCTCGGCGGCGACCTGTAAAATCGCGTCAATGTCCCAGGCCGCGTCCACGACTGCCGCCTTGCGCGTTGCTGTCGATCCCACGAGATAGACAAAATTCTGCATGGGGCCGATTTGGAGTTGTTTGAAATACAAGCGAGCGGTCATTAGAGAACGGGATATTTGAAAATGGAGCGGGAAGCCCCAAACTTAATGTCCGGCCTTCGCGCGCAAGGACTCGTAGCTCCTGCCCTCTCCGTTGTCCTGATTGACGGGCAGCCCGAGGCTGGCCCAACCGGGGGCGACGACTTGACCCCGTGGGTCGCGCATACCGCCAAATCCACCCCACATGCTGGAAACGTCTTGATAGCCGGCCTCCTCGAGCATGCGCGCTGCGGCGTTGGACCTCGGACCCGCCTGGCAGCCCACGATGATTTTCTTATCCTTTGGGAAGTGCGCCTCGACCACCGCGATGAATTCTTGATTGAGCACCATTCCTTGTGTCGGGTCGTGAAAAGCTACCGGAATGTTGACCGCGGTTTCAGGATGGCCGGCCACGAACTCACCGACCGTGCGGACGTCAATGTAAACACACTCCGGATCAGCTTGAAGCACATCGAAGGCCTCTTGAGCGCTGATTTCTTTGACCGCCATGACTAACCTCCTTTGTCGGCATAGGGCAAAGCGCAAAGAGCATGGCGCAGAGCAGAAATCTCTCGGCCGCGCGATGCGCTTAGCGCTCTGCGCCGTGCGTGTTACATTCCCATAATATTATAGCCCGCATCGACATGGAGAACCTCTCCCGTGACGGCGCTTCCCATGTCGCTCACGAGATAGAGCGCGGCGCGGCCCACTTCGGCGGCCTCGACGTTGCGCTTGAGAGGAGCCCGCTCGCTGCTATAGTGCAGCAT
>JBOHVR010000581.1:0-4508 GCA_050735755.1 Binatia bacterium | reverse complement strand
TTTCTGTCCGACTCCATAGGCGAAATAACGGTTGTTTTTATCTATGGCGTAAACGTTCGAACTCGCGGCTACGCCGAGCAGGACAACCGTCAAGACGCCGCACACCGATCTCAACAGATTCCTGTCCATTCTAATTGACCTCCGTTTAACTCTGTAAAACCATCCCAAACAAAAATGGCGCATCATCGATCCTTCTCCGCTGGTGTGTGATTCATTTTGCTACTAAGCCGCGCACCGATGTTTTGATGTTTCCTTTTCTCTCCATTTCACCAGCCCTTTGCGAACATATCCGGGACTAAAGCTCAAAACGCTGCAAATGTTTTCAAAACTGAAAATCCAATCGCCGCTTACCCCGAAGAACCATCGATGCGCGCTGTCGAAAAGCCGTTTCCTTCTACCCTGCTGTGCCGGGTAATTATCTTGAAAGCAATAAACAGCTTCTTCCAAGATCGCGAGCATGAGTCTCTTCTCCGGTTCGAGGCATGCATCGCGCTCCCGCTCGGCAAAATACTGCTTTGGCAAATGTGCATCGGCCTGAAAGTGGCACGCCACGTTTTCATTTCCGGTGGTTCCGCGTCGCACTGTGGTATTCAGAGAACACGCTATGTCGCGTTTCATAATTGTAGTCCTCAATGTTTATGGTTGGGTTAAACTGAAACTAGACCGAATGATGAAATGCTGTATATTGGACTTTGGGCCAATAAGAGAAGCCGGGGCGCTCTAAGGACGAATCAAACGGTCAAGATCCGAAAATTGCGGGACGAATTGGGATCGGCACGGTTCAGCCAAGCTACAAAATCCCAAAGCGCGATTTTCGTTTTCACTACGTATTGTGCCGCCGCGCGTGCTCTCGTGATGGCTCGCCGTCAGAAGTCAATTTTGATTCGCAGGGCCGAGACCACGGCGGTGCCGATGCTTTTTCCGCCCGCGGTGATGATCGGGGACTTGTTTCTTCCCGCATCGATGAACTGCAGATCGGGAGTCAAATGCAGCCATGGCGTAATCGCAACATTGTAAAAGAGCTCCACGCCCTGCTCGTGGTCCAACCCCACGCGCTTAAGCAGCAGCGCCGGAAAAGTGTCGCGCAGCTCACCGCTGACTTTCAAATAGTAATAGCCGATCCCATAGCGATCTTGCTCGCGCGTGGGAATCAATCCTTTGCCGCCGAGACCGAAACTGTAGAACTGCGCGACCGGATTGGCCTTGCCGTCGGAAATGCCGAAACGGCCGAAGACGCCGACGCCCTGCGTCGGGTCTTTCTTGTCTTGATAAAAATATTGATCGAAGTTGTACATGAACCCCCAGGAGCCGGACTCCTTCTTGAGGGTCGTTCCAAAGAGCGCGTTACCTATCAACGTGCGGCGATCTTGGCTGAGAGAGGTAAAATCCTTGTTGCTCCAGAGAAAGCTGATGAGCTGGTGGCCGGTGAGTCCGAACGGCTTGACGGTTAAGCGCGCTTCCGAAGTCAAAGTCGTTCCGTCTTTGAACAAGGTGTCAAAGCCCGCGCGAGTGGTGACGCCTTCGGTGTCGATCGCTGAAAAAGTCATAATCAGATCTTTGACAGGCAAAAACACCAAAGCCATTCCCAGGGTTGAATAGGGCACCGTTCGTAGCGCCACGGGATCTAAAGAGAAGGCGAGATTCATGAACTTCTCGTCGCCCCGACCATGAGCAAACTCATTCGCGTCGCCGCCGCTGGTGTCCAATTTACCGAGCGCGACGGCAAACTTTTCTGACAAAAATTGAGTGAACACCACATGCGAGAGCACCATTTCATCGCTCGCAGGCGCCATAGAATCGGTCGCGTGTTTACTGGCAAGAGCGCCCCCGTCGCGGCATTAACACCGGTGCCGAAGGATGCCTCGCCGCGAACCAACAAAAAGCCGCCGGGCCAAAGCCCCATCTTTTGCGAGTCGAGCTTCAACACGATCTCCGCGTTGCCGAGGTATCTGCTCGTACTGTCGAGACCGCCGCCGCTGACGCTTTGAAACGTGTGGACGTTGTCCACGTCGAGCTGGATGCCGTTGTTCGCCATCTGGTTGCGCAAGCCAAACCAATCGCCGGTGAGTTTGGCTCGGTGCCATATATCACTGCTGAAATCGGGAACCGGGTATAGCGTTGCCTCGGCTTCCGGTTTCTTGGGATCGCCGCTCGGCGGGCCTGAAGCGCTTTGCTGCGCCACTGTCCTTTCCGCGCGAACGAAAAGCGTCAGAAACACGATCGCCGCTACCAAACCAAAGGTCCGGTAATGTAAAGCCTTCGTCATTTACTCCGTCTCCATTTTTACTGCTACGGCGCGGGGACCGGCAGCCCATCGCGAATGCGCTGGGAAAAGGCCGGATCTTTGTCCGCGGCGTGGGCGCGCGCGTTGACATGCGAAAGTTTTTCCAGCTCGGTGAAGGGCCGCGATGTGTCGATCCGGCCGAGCTCGTAGAGATAATCCGGGACATAGCCGCTTAGTAAAACCTTCCAGGACATCGGCGGCGACTCGGGATTCATCCGCGTGTGAAATACGATGCTGGTCGTGCAGTTGGTCGTGAGCGTGTTGTAATAAGTCGGCTGCACGCGCAGATCGTTCATCGACTTTACATAGTCGAGAAAGATACGGCGAATGTTCCTAAGCGGCGCGCGCGTGCGGTACACGTACACGTCCTCCTGTGGCTGGCGATAGGTCGTGCGCACGCGGATCACGTCGCGCTCGTCGGCAACGACGTAGTAAAGCTCGTACTGCCGAAAAAAGCCGGCGAGGGTCGAGTAACTCTCGCCCTTTTCTTTTCGCGTTTCGATCGAAACGGCGAGATGGTCTTTGCCTCCGAAGTCGAAGCTCACCATGATGTGAGCGATGGCCTTGCCGGCCCAATACACGGCGATGACGTCCGCGCCATCGAGCTTGCTGAGATCATAGGTGCGGATTTCCCAGTGCTGTGTGAAATCGGTTTCGGTTCGATAATCAAAATTTCTCACGTTGTGGATCGTGACCTTGTCACCGTTGATTGTTGCGTACGGCGTCATCGCTACTTCGGGCTGCCAATCGCGATCGTTGGACGCAGCGATGCGAAAAAACAATACGACGAGAATGGCGAAACCCACGACAAAACCGAGCAGCGTGCGCCCGCGGCGCGGCAAGAACAAGAATGCGAGAACAGTAAGCACGGCAAACCCAACGGCAGCAATGGCTCGCGCCGGCTCCGGCAGCAGCGGCGAGAAATAGAGCATGCCCATCACCCAAAGGGTCATTGCCGCAATAACAATCGCCACAACAATGGCACCGATGATTCTCATACAGGACTCAGTCTTTCAGGGTCCCCCAGATCCTCTTGAATCAGAAAGTAGGCGATACCATTCAACTGCTGGGCTTCATCGCGGCCAGAAGCTGCATCATCCGAAGCTGCGACGGAGTAGGATTTTCTATCCAACCATTGAAAGTTTTATGTATTGCACTTCGATCTAGTACTTAAAAGCAAGGAATACGCGGGAGTTTCGGTATGAGTTTTGTCAGGCTTCCCTTCATCTATTCGGGCTCGAAGCGCTGCCATCCAGTAGTGCCGCTAGTTCCTTTGCACGCTCGACCAAAATTCGTTTGACCTCTTGAATCGTGTCTGGGTGACCCTGCGTCGAATGGCTGGAACGAACGACTTTTTCCGAAGCCACGCCGTCGATATGAGCGCTGGTATATTTCACCACGCCATCGTCTCCTTTTTCGGGTGGACCATCGCCCTGAACCGCAATAATCGAGTGCGCCACGACGCCGTCCGCAAAGGGAATTGCGGACAGGGACTGAATGAAACGATTGTTCGGGTTCATATTGGTAATACTGGTCGGGATACCGGTGAACGGACCGAGCAAGGCGCCCTGCTTTTGCAGCGTCAAAATATCGATACTCATCTTTGTAAAGCGGCCGGGCAAGTTGACCAGCCAGGACGCCAGGTCACCGAACAGGCCAAGCGCTTGATAACTACCGTGATGCGGCGTAGCGATAAAGATGACTTCTTTCACGAAGGGAAGAGGTTTGATGATGAGGCCTCGCGTCAGCAGCTCCCGCGTTTCCGAGCTAACGTCGAGTTGCTCCGGCGGAACGCTAAACGGCCAAAGTTCCATGCCGCTGTCGATCACCATCATTTTGGTGAGCAAACCGCCCTGGCTGTGACCCGCCACAACCATGTTTTTCAGCCCCGAGTCTTTACCTTCGGGATCGAGCTCGGCCACGAGATTGACTAGCGCCTCGCGCAAAAGCAGCGCCGAATACGCAATGGGACTGCCCGTGTTGTACATGAAAAGCCAGATCTCGTAGTTCTGCCAAAACCGTGCGTCGTTCTCCAGCTCGTTAACCAGCTCCGCCCAGCGCGCCGGGCTCGATGCGGTTCCGTGCACCAGCACTAGAGGCATGCGGCCCGCACGATGTGGGTGGAGCATGAAAAGGCCTTGCCGCAGATTTGCGTCGCCGACCGTAAAATCGCCCGAGCGAAATCCGGCGATCTCAAAGTCCCAAATCGGCGCCCCCTCCAGAG
>JBOHVR010000580.1:0-12073 GCA_050735755.1 Binatia bacterium | reverse complement strand
TTGAACGACGCCGCTGATGCTGGCAAGAGTGAGAACAGTGCCGATCGCTAAAGTATCGTAGCCGAGCTTGCTCAGATAAATGGCGAAGATGATGTTATAGAATCCGAAGCCCAGGTTTCTAATCGCGCCTGCAGTCAGGAGCAGGCCGATTTCCCTCGACAGCCACACCGCTAAGTGTCCCTCCTATGGCGGTCACCAGCTATCCTTTCCCATATGCCGGCGTTCACTTGATCTGCGCCTTCGGAAATCCAAAAGCTTCCGTCAACAGCCCAACCCATTTTGTGTAGTCTTCCCAGTTGTCCCATCCCTTGACTGAAATTTTCCTGCCGCGAATCAGTTTGGCCACTTCCGCGCCTGGAGCATGGATAGATGATTTCAGCGGCTCGTATTGGTCGATGATCTTCTGCGCTTCCGGACCCGCCTGAAACTCGAGCCACAGGAGACCGGCGTACGGATTGGCAGCAGAGCGATACACCCCCTGAGGCTCGTGAAGCCGAACCGGGACCGGCTCGATAATTTTGAACTGCAGCGACCCGCTCGGATCCTTTCGCGCTGCTCGCATAATCGCGTTGTAATTGCCTAATGAATGAAAGGCATACTCACCCGCGACGATAGCCGTATAGGCCCGCGTAAAGCCACGCACCCAAACAGGGTCTTGAGCGGCCAACTTTTTGGCGTAATCGACCGCCCAGTCAAGTCCTAACTCGGGAACCAAAGCGGCATAGCCCAGAGGACGAATGTCCACGAGAAATTTTTTCCCTTTGAGTTCCGGCTTAAGAAAATCGTGCCAGGTATTGGGGACCTGCTCTCGCGATATGAGATTTTTGTTATACCCGACCACATCCACGAGATTTCCTAGCGCAATGAGATTGCGCTGGCGCGGGTCAATCATTCCCTTGGGAACCGACAGCACCTTGTGCTCGGCCATGCCGAGAATATCGAATCGCTTCAGAAAGGGAGGAAATTCACTGTAGTGGTCCGTATTGATGTGAACGACGTCCCAATCCCTAACCCTGCCGGCTTTCATTTCCAGAACGAAGCGCTGTGCCGCATCGCTGCCGATTTCCTCGAGATGAACGTCGATAAACGGATATTTTTTCTTGAAGGCACCAATGAGGTGAGGGTAGTTTGCGGGATCCCAGCCAATGAGAGCTCTGAGACTTCCTTCCTTGCGCGCCTTGGCAACGATTTCATCGTGCCTGGTCTCAAAGATAAAATCCTTCGCTTCCGCCTCGCGTTGCGCGTTTAGGAAAGCCGGGTCGAGAGACGCCGCCCCAAGGGAAGAAGCAAGAAAGAAAAATATCGAGATGCAGGATATGCCGACTTTCTGAAGAACCGATTTCACGGCAACCTCAAACGTTTGGGAGCGCTGCGCAGGTTTGTGATCAAACGCGCCGCGACCGTAACGGCGTTCATTTGCCTCCGTCCGCTTTCGGAAACCCCAAGGTCTTAAAGATCTCACTGGAATACTCCCCGCGTTTCGCAAAGTACTCCCAGTCGAAGACCGAGAGCTTTCGGCCCGCGAGCACCTTTTCGACCATCGATCCGGGAGCAAAAACGGAGGCTTTCGCCGGATCGGTCTCATCGATAATGTTTTGGCCCTCAGGGCTGGCCATATATTCCAGGAGAAGAAGCGCGGCCGAAGGGTGCTTAGCTCCCTTGAGGACGGCATGAGGCTCTCCCAATCGAACGGGGATCGGCTCTAAGAAAATGGGTTCCAGATCCCTGGCTCCTTTCTGTCTGGCTCGCATCACAGTGCTATAATAAGTGCTCAAGGTCAGCGCGTATTCTCCGGCCGTCATCGCAGTCAGCACCCGGGTTTGACCGCGGGCCCAAATGGGATCCTGGCTTGCCAACTTCCGGGCGTAACCGAGCACCCATTCCATTCCCTTCGCCGGAACCAACCCGGCCAGACCACTGGGTTTGATGTCTGCTACAAACTTTTTCCCTTTCAGCTCAGGCTTAAGAAAATCCTCCCACGTAGCAGGCACCTGGTTAGGTTTAAGCAGCTTTGTATTGTAGGCGGCGACGTCGGCGAATACCCCCATGCTGACCGCATTGCGGTCCCGCGGGCTGATCATTGCAGGCGGTATGTTCAGTACCTTTTGTTGCGCCATGCCGAGAAGGTCAATCTTCTCGAGATAGGGCCGATACTCATTATAATGATCTACTGATAGGTAGATGACGTCCCAATCGGCTCCTCTTCCGGCGGCCAGTTCCAACAAAAACCTCTGGGAGTTATCGCTACCCGTGATCTCCTCGAAGTACACGTTGATAAAAGGGTACTTCTTGCTGAAACCTTCTTTCATGAGCTTGATCGAAGCCGGATCTAGCCCCAGCAGTCCGCGTATCGAACCTTCTTTTTTGGCTTTAGATAAAATTTCGTCGCGGCTCGCCTCAACCAGATACCCTTTCACCCCGCCATCCTGGCTCTTCGAGAGAGCCGGGCCGCCAGAGGCCGCGAAGGCGGAAGAAATGAAGCAGAAAAAAACTAAACTGGAAAACAAGCCGATTTTCCTAACACTCTGTTTCATGGCGCACCTCCTGTCCTCGCTGCGCTCGGAATGGCAGATTGCAGATCTCAGATTTCAGGTTGAAATTTTGCTATTTGCATCCCAAAAGGCTTGACCCGTTCTCCGGGGCCTGCCTCTTCCTGCCTGATGCTACTTACTCTTGAACTCCTTTGATAGCCTCGCAGACGATCGTTCCGTCTGGTTCCGTTTGGACCTGAAACCGCTCGCATGAATAGGTTTCCGTTGGGTGCTTGATACAGGCGCCGGTACGGATATCAAACTGGCCGCCATGATAGGCGCACGTCAGCGTGTAACCGTCTAGATTTCCCTTGCTCAGGGGAAAACCGCGGTGAGGGCACTTATTCCCAAGCGCATGAACCTTGCCTTCGACTTTAGCCCAGAGGACCGGTTTACCATCCACCGACACCCCAACCATTTCGCCCTCGCGTAAATCCTCGGGTTGAATCGCTTTGCCTGGGATGCGCTTCCAGAACTCCTCGATGAAATAGTGCCTTACTCTTTTGATCTCTTCGTCTTCTTCGGCAAGCTCAAGGGCTAGATGGTCTAGTTCCTCGTAGCTGAGCTTCTCCAACTCTTCTTTTTTCGGAGTTTTCATGATGACTCCCCAATTTTCAGCACGCTGTCCGCAGACCGTGTGACCTGAAAGCGCTTGACCGGCTTGATCTCGGCTCCGGGAGCGATGACCTCTCCTGTGCGCACGTCGAATTTTGCATCATGCCAGCGGCACGTAACGATGTGACCATCCAGTTTTCCTTTGTTGAGCGGATAACCGGAGTGGCCGCATGTGTTATCGATGGCGTAGACTTGGCCGTCCACCTTCGCCAAAAGGATCTCCCTCACGCCTCTTTTCGTCGTGACCATGCAGCCTTCAGGTATGTCCGAGAATTTAACGCGCTCCCCGGCAGCTTTCTTACGCATGGTTCTCTGAACCGTCTCGCGCAGGATCTGTCTTTGCCGCGAAAAAGCCATATAGTCTTCCCATTCCGACTGCAACCTGACGTCGGAATACTGAGAAATCTCTTCCGGGGTGTAGTCGAGCATGTTGGATTTCATTAAACCTCCTTTGCGAGCGTCCTCACTCTCATTTGCTCGCTTTGGGAAAGCCGTAGGCTTCCACGATCTTTTCCTGATACTCTTTCATCCTATGAAAATGGTTCCAATCGACGACCGAGAGCTTCTTGCCTTGGGTCAATTCTTCCAACGCCGAGCCGGGTGCAAAAATCGATGCTCCGAAAGGTTCGTATCT
The DNA here is from genome assembly GCA_050735755.1 of Binatia bacterium. Taxonomy (GTDB): domain Bacteria; phylum Desulfobacterota; class Binatia; order UBA9968; family UBA9968; genus DATMAM01. The sequence continues at coordinate 8,293 of JBOHVR010000580.1, read as the reverse complement.
GTCGGCGAGTTTTTGCGCTTCCGGCCCGGCCTCGAATTCTAACCAGAGCAGCGCGGCATAAGGATGCTCGGCCACTGCCAGAAGACCTGGGCTCTTGCTCAAACGAGTCGGGATCGGTTCGAGAATTCTAAAGCCCAAAGTGCCTGTCGGGTCTTTGGCTTCGGCTCTCTTGACCGATGAGTAATTGGGCGCAAGAAACATCTGAAACTCGCCGGCTATAACGGCGGACACATTTCTTTCGCCGCCACGCACCCATATGGGCTGCTGGGCGGCCAATTGGCGCGCGTACCCCAGTGTCTTTTCAAGCCCCCAGGCCGGTATGAGAGACGCGACCTGTGTCGGACGCATATCGATGGCAAACTTCTTCTCCTTGAACTGCGGTTTTAGAAACTCTTCCCAACGCGCAGGCACCTTATCGGGCGCGATGATTTTTTTATTGAAGGCCACGACCTGAATGTGACTTCCAACCAGTACGACGTTGCGTTTGGTCGGATCGATCATGGGCAGCGGGATTTTTAAAATTCCGTGGCGCGCCATCCCCAACAGGTCGAATTTTTTCAGATGGGGAGCCATCTCGGAATAGAAATCCGGATGGTTGTTGAGAACATCCCACCCTTGGGCACCTCCTGATTTCACTTCCAGGACGTTGCGCTGGGCAGCGTCGATTCCAGCCGTCTCTTCGATATGGACGTCGATGAAAGGATATTTTTTCGTAAAGGCCGCTTTCAGATGCGGGAAAATATCTCGATCCCAGCCGCTTAAAATTTTGACCCGTCCTTCTTTCTTGGCCTGGGCTAAAATCTCATCGCGGCTCGACGCAAAAATGAATCCTTTGGCTTCCGCGTCAGCCTTGGCCTTCAGCAATGCTGAATCAGATGTTGCCGCCAGCGCTTGGGGTGGCAACGCGCAAAACGCAGAGAGAAGTGTCAGCACGAGCACGTGGAAAACGGCTCTGGTGTTCATATGAATAGACCTCCTGAAACACGTCGCTTACCCAGCGATTCGGGAGGGTATTTGCACGCACACGAAACCTACGCCCACCGCTGGGTTCATCCGCCGAGAAGATATTTGTTGGGATGCCTGAAACAAGCTCGGGCGCACCTTTTGAATCCTAATCGCCAGGATTCCCAGTGCACCCTCCTTTGCGTACGAAAGACGCGTGCGCGATAGATTTTTGATGCAGGTTCTCGAAAGGATCCGCCCAAACTGGTGCCCGCGCCTCATTCGACTATCTGTTACGTTGTCGACTCTCTACTTCGCGTGCGCGTCTCTAGCATCTGTTCGAGCGCCGTTAGCAAGTGAGAGCCGGCCAACGCGACATCCTTCCGATAGCTCCCTTGACGCAGCGCGATAACCTTGGCGCGTTCGCAGATTGCCGATAGATCGGCGCCCGAGAAACCTTCCGTCTTCTGCGCAAGCGCCTGAATCACGTCCGCGAGGTTCCCCTTCACCGCTGTGTTGGCAAGAAGCACTTGGAAAATCTCTTTTCTTCCTTCCAAGTCGGTAAGGCCAACGTAGATTTCCAAGCCCAATCTGCCGGGCCGCAACAGTGCGGGATCGAGCAGATCCCGGCGGTTGGTCGCCGCCACCACGATGATCTGGCTTGCGGACTTGAGACCGTCCATCTCGGCCAATAGCTGGTTGACAACACGCTCCGTGGTGGCATTGGCGGCTTCGCCGCGGCGTTTTGGGGCAATCGCGTCGATTTGATCGAACAGAATCACGGTCGGTTGGACTTGGCGCGCCATCTGAAAAACATCGCGAATCGTTTGCTCGGACTCGCCCAACCACATGCTGAAGATCTCCGGGCCGTTTACCGGAATAAAATTCGCCCCGCACTCGTGCGCCAATGCTTTGGCCAGCATCGTCTTGCCGGTTCCGGGAGGCCCATAGAGCAGGATTCCATTCGACGGCCGCACTCCAAGCCGGGCAAACGCATCGGGATAGACCAGCGGAGTTTCCACGGCCTCGCGCAGCTGGTCGATGACGTCCTTAAGCCCGCCGACGTCCTTCCATGAGACGTCAGGCGTAACCCACAGTGTCTCGCGGAGCGCGGAGGGCGAGGTCTTTTCCATAGCGGAGACAAGATCTTCTTTTGTGACGACGATGTGTTCCAGACCGCCGTTGGACTGAAGGCTCGCAAAGCCTGGACCGGTCGCGGTCCTGAGCGCATTCAAGCCCGCCTGGCGCACGAGCTCCATTAAATCTGCGCCCACGTAGCCGTGCGTCTGGCGCGCCACCTCGGGCATAAAAGCTATGGCTTCCTCATCCAGCGGGACTCTGCGGGTGTGAATGTTAAGGATCTCCAGCCTGCCTTCGGCGTTGGGCGGAGCAATGAAAATCTCACGATCGAAGCGGCCCGGCCGTCGCAACGCTGGATCGACGGAATCGACCCGGTTGGTTGTGCCGATGACGACGACGTCCTCCATGCTGACCAGGCCATCCAACAAGGATAAGAGCTGGGTCCCCATGCGGACGTCGGCCTGTGAGCCGCTTTCGCCCCGTCTCGGAGCGATCGCATCCAACTCGTCCATCATCACAATTGACGGACTGTGCTCCATCGCTTCTTCGAAAACCTTTCGCAGGTTGGCCTCGGTCCCTCCGTGAACCGAGCTCACGAGCTCGGGGCCATTTACGTATAAGAAGTGCGCGCCGATCTCGTTGGCGATCGCCTTGGCCATGTAAGTCTTGCCGACGCCCGGAGGACCATAAAAGAGAATGCCGCGCGGCGCTTCAATGCCCAGGTGTTCATAGACCTGAGGAAACTGAATCGGGCATTCGATAAGCTCGCGAATCGCCTCGATTTCAGCCGACAGGCCGCCAACGTCATCGAACGTGACCATGTTGGCGGCGACTCCCGCCCGCAAAGCGCTCGTGCGCAACACCACGCGGGTGTTTTCGCCCACCATCGAGCGATCGGGCTCGACGTTGATGACGCGGAAAATCACATTCCGCGGAAACTCAAAAAGTTTGACGGAGAGGACCATGCCGCTGCAGGTCAGTTGCCTCTCTTCCACAAAACGCGTTTGAAGTTCCCGCTCTAGAGCGGTCAGGTTCCCCGTTAACGGAGCCATCGGCTCTAAAACCAACCGCCTTGCTTCCTCAATTTGCACCGGATTGAGCGAAATCTTCTCGCGCAAATCAGGTTTCAAGAACTGAATCTGAAAGCGATCCAGGCGCAAACACCCGCGCCCCTCGTCCTGCGGGCGCGCCGACACACGAGCGAGCAGGCGCCTCCCGCGCTGCGTTTTCAGCTCAACGACGCCGCCCTCTTTGACACCAACTAGGGCGAGGAGCTGGGGATCCAGAAAAGCTAGATTGCGGCCGCTCTCTGCACTTGGCAGCCGCTCCACCGGCAACTGCAACATCGCGAACTTACCTCCTTACTTCTTCCAGTTAGAGGCGTCGCTGATGTGCTCGATGCCCCCCAAAAATTCATGCGCCAACTGCCGCGGCCACGTTGAAATCAGCTTGGCCGGAGCGCCGCCATCGCTAAAGTGCTGATGCGCCGTCATCGGAGGGATGCAAATGAGGTCGCCCGCTTCCCAAGGATACTTGGTCTGCTCATGCACGTCGTAGCCTTTGCCCTCCTGCACATAAATCATTTCCTCAAAGATGTGGCGGTGCTTGCCGGTATGCCCATTCGGTTCGATTTCCATGGTCATCAGATCCAGAGCCCGGGCCGCCACCTCGGTCCAGAGACTGATGTAAAATCTGAGCTTGCCCTGCCGGGTGTTTTCCAGAGGCGTATCGGCCCCGCGAATCACGCGCGGTCCCTTTTCTTCCAAAGTGTTTTCTTCAACCAGACGGTTGATGAACCAGTCGTACTTCGTTGACCCGGCGCTGGCTTTCTTGACCGCACGGCGGGCGCCGAATACGCCTTCGCGCTTCGGATCCGCGCCTTTGCGCACGTCCACGTCCTGCTCCAAGCCCAGGTTGCCACGCGGCACGCGAAAGCCCATCAACTGTCCGGAGGAGTCTTTGATCGGCTCGGTGCCCTCGGGGATGCTCTTGAACTCGAATTGCTCCTGCCACAACAGCCCAAGCACGTGCCAGAGCCGGACTTGCGGCAACCACGCCTGCACGCCCTGGGCGCCGGCGACAAACTCCTGCGTCGTATAGGGCGGAACGACCACGACGTCGTTCGCAGCGAACGAATAGCTCTTGCCATCCTGCACGCACTCCCCGCTCCCTTTAAGGATATAGGCGAGCGCCGACGGAATAAGTCGGATGCGTTCCGAACGCTCCCCCGCCTTAAGATTGAGAAAGCTGCAGGTCGTCGCGCTGAGGGGCGCGACAGTGTAGCGCTCAAAAACCCGCAAGTCCCCCAGAGCGTGCCCGGTTTTTGCGAACATCGCGGGTTTTACCACGCGGGGCAAAAGTTCCATTCGCTCCCGCTCCAATTTTTGCTTGATGAACCGACCCTCGTAGTCGTAATAGAGCTTCGGGTCGACTTCCTCTTCGCGCAAACGTTCTCTGACTCTTTCTTCTTCGGCCATTGTCTTTTACCTTCCTTTCTCGCCGTATTCAGGTGCGTCTTCAATTTGTTCAATCCCGCCCAAGCCGAGGTCCGTACACATGCTCGGCATCGAGCTGAGGAACAGAATCGGATTCTCGGTGTCAGTGTTGAAATGCTGGTGCTCGACCATCGACGGAATATTGATCAAATCCCCTTTTTGCCAGTTCCAACGCTGCCCGTCGTGGACATCGTAGCCCCGGCCGTTAACCACAAAAATCTGCTCCTCCGCCATATGGCGATGTTTTCCCGAGCGGCTTCCGATGGGAATCTCCTGCATATACAGCCAGACTCTCCGGGCCGAGGAGTCGATACTCGGGTGCGTAAACCATTTTAGGCGCCCTTGCGGCGCCCATTCCCAGGGCTGGTCGTCGTAGCGGATCACATGCGTGGTTTTTTTACAGTACTGGACTTCATCGCACAGAAGCTTCCGATAGCGATCGTAAGTCGTTTCCGTCGGTTGGTCCCATGGCTTGCTTTCCCGGCGGGCTTGAAACACGGCCTCGATATCGGGCGTCGCGCCCAGCATGACGTCGAGGTCCTCGGTAATGCCCAAGACGCCTTTCTTGATGCGGTAGCCGATCAGCGTTTTCTCGCTGTCGTACAGCGGCTCGGTGCCCTCGGGAAAAGTCGGCTTCTCGCCAAACTTGATCTGCTCGCGGTGCAGCAAACCCAAAGCATGAATCATGCGGGCCTGCGGCACATAGATTTGACAGCCGATGTCCTTGTCGCCGCCATGCTGGTGGATAGTGTACGGCGGCACGACCAGAAGATCATAGATTTCAAAAGTGTAGTTTTCCCCGTCGTTCCACTCCCACCCCTTGCCCGAAGTGCAAAAAAGCGTCGGCGCGCTGATATGCCGGTGCGCCCCGCGGACCGGCGCGTTGGGCGGAATATCGGAAAAGTGACAGGTGAGTTGATAGAGCGGCGCGCGCTGCAAAATTTCGTAGCAAAGCAGATCCCCGGTCTGGTGCGGGCTGCTGTGCCCCATGACCGTTCCTTGGGGCGGAATCGGCTTCATCACGTGGGGCAGCGAGTTGGCAAAAGCATCCTCCTGCTTTTGGTGCACGAACCGCTTGAGCTGGTCCGAGTGTCCGGTCTCGCCGACGCGTTCCCATGGAGTAAGATCAGACATGAAAAATCCTCCCTATAGACAAGTGTTGCGTCGCGCTACGCTCCGCCGTATTCGGGCGCGTCCTCAAGTTGCTCAATTCCGCCCACGCCAAGATTGACGTAGGTAGAGGGCATCGCCGCCAGCAAAACCACTCGATCTGAACCGGCGTTGAAGTGTTGATGTTCGGTCATCGGCGGAATACAAATCAGGTCCCCTTGTTCCCAGTTCCACCGCTCGCCGTCGTGAATGTCGTACCCGCGCCCTTCAAGAACGAGAGCATTCTCCTCCGATGCGTGACGGTGTTTCCCCGAACGGCTCCCTCCTGGAATCTCCTGAAAATAAATGAACTTCCGCTTGGTGGCCAACTGACTTTCCGGATGAATTAGCCACTTGAGCCGTCCCTGTCTTGTGACCTCCCAGGGCTGCTCCTTTTCCAGGACCACATGGGGTGCCGCACGGCAAAAGTCGGCTTCCTCGTGCATCAGCTTGACATACCGATCATAAGTATTTTCCACCGCCGCCTTCCATGATCCCGCTGAACTCCGCGCTGCGAAGCCGGCTTCGCGGTTCGGCTCGGGGCCCAAGATGACTTCGATGTCTTCAGTGATTCCCAGGACCCCTTTCTTGATGCGATAGCCGATCATCTTTCCTTCCGAGTCATGGATCGGTTCGGTTCCCTGCGGGAAATTCGGTTTTTCACTCAACTTGTGCTGTTCGCGCCAGTTCAAGCCCAAGAGGTGATGGATCCGGCCGTCCTCGGGCACATAGATCGTGCAGCCTATTTCCTTATCCCCTCCGTGTTGGTGAATGGTGTACGGCGGAACCGTCAGAATGTCATAGGTTTCAAAGTTGTAGGTTACGCCGTCGTTCCACTCCCATCCCTTGCCCGTTACACAAAATAAGGAAGGGGCGCCAATATGCCGGTGTGCTCCCCGGACCGGCGCATTGGGCGCGACACGCGTAAAGTGGCTGGTCATGCAGTAGAGGGGACCTCGGGTGAGCATATCGTAGGCCAGGTGATCGCCCGTCTGGTGCGGGCTGTCCATGCCCATCACCGTCGGTTGCATGGGCAACTGCTTGAGCACATGGGGTAGCGAGTTAGCTTTCGCATCCTCTTGCTGCTGGTACACGAACCGCTTCATTTGATCCGGTACGTTATAGACTTCGCGCCACGGCTCAAGCATCGATCCGTGCTCCTCTCTTTGTTTGTTTTTTCATCAGGAACAGCCGCGCCGCAACATTCCTACTCCGGCGCGTCTTCCAACTGCTCGAAGCCGCCCACTCCGAGATTCAAGTACGTGCTCGGGGACGCGCACAGGAGCAGCGCGCGTTCCGAGCCCGAGTTAAAGTGCTGGTGCTCCGTCATCGTCGGAATGCAGATCAGATCCCCCTGTTCCCAGTTCCAGCGCTCGCCGTCGTGAATGTCGTATCCCCGCCCTTCAAGGACGAGAATGTTTTCCTCCGCAACATGCCGGTGCTTCCCTGATCGGCTCCCGGCGGGAATCTCCTGAAAATAGATATACTTCCGCTTCGAAGCCAACTCACTTTGCGGATGAATCAGCCATTTTAACCGCCCGTGCCTGGTGACCTCCCAGGACTGCTCCCTTTCCAAAACCACATGCGGCGCGCTGCGACAAAAGTCGGCTTCCTCGTGCATCAGTTTGACGTACCTGTCATAAGTATTCTCCACTGCGCCCTTCCAATCGCCCGCCGATCGCCGCGCCTGGAAGCTTGCCTCCCGATTGGGCTCCGGACCCAAAATGACTTCGATATCCTCGGCAATCCCCAGGACTCCTTTCTTGATGCGATAGCCGATCAATTTTCCTTCCGTGTCATGGATCGGTTCGGTTCCTTGCCGGAAAGTGGGTTTTTCGTTCAGCTTGTGCTGCTCGCGCCAAATTAAACCCAGCGTGTGATGGATCCGGCCGTCCTCGGGCACATAGATGGTACACCCGATCTCCTTGTCCCCTCCATGTTGGTGAATGGTGTAAGGGGGAACCGTAAGAATATCGTAGGTCTCAAAATGGAAGGTTTCTCCATCGTTCCACTCCCAGCCTTTGCCCGTGACACAGAACAGCGAAGGAGCGGGAATATGCCGGTGAGCCCCGCGGACCGGCGCGTTAGGCGCAACGTGCGTGAAATGGCTGGTCATGCAATATAAGGGACCCCGCGTGAGCATGTCATAAGAGATGTGGTCGCCCGTCTGGTGCGGGCTGTCCATGCCCATCACCGTCGGTTGCATGGGTAATTGCTTGAGCACATGCGGCAGCAAGTTGGCTTTCGTATCCTCTTGCTGCTGGTAAACGAACCGCTTCATTTGGTCCGGTACGTTATAGACTTCTCGCCACGGCTCAAGCATGATGACCCGTCCTCCTATTCTCGCGCCCTTCCTTTTCCTTTTGGCAGGCGCTTAATAGCACGTTGATCAGACGGTCACAACTCGATGACCCCCATGTCATAGCAAACGCGGCGCTTAAACCACAACCGGCAGGAATCCGCCCGCGGAGGGATTCCCAGTGAGGGCGGTCGAAGTTGCCTTTTTGCTCTCTTTGCATTCGGCCGCTCACTCCGACTTTTCAATCATATTCCGGCGCATCTTCAAACTGTTCAATCCCGCCGAGACCTAAATGCGCTTGGATGCTCGGAGACGAGCTAAACAACAG
>JBOHVR010000579.1:0-4398 GCA_050735755.1 Binatia bacterium | reverse complement strand
CGGCCACCGGGGTCGAAATGGCGCGCAAAATGGGGGCCGCGGACGCCACGATTTTCTTCCCGGTGGATCATCCGCTTATCGTGCGGCGCGCTCTCCAGGCGTTTGACCCCATGCTGGTGATCTTTTTGGAAACAGAGATTTGGCCTAACTATCTGTGGGTTGCGCATCGCCGGGGCATTCCGGTGCTGTTGCTGAGCGGTCGAATTTCGGCGCGCAGCTTGCGGCGTTACCGCTGGTTCTCGTGGCTTTTTGGCCGGGCGGTGCGATGTTTCAGCGCGTTGGGCGTGCAGACGGAAAGCGACGCGCAGCGCATGGCGGCCCTGGGAGCGGATCGAAGCAGAATCGCCATTACGGGAAGTCTGAAATACGATATCGACCGGACCGGTTCCGTAAACGGCAACGGCAAACTGGAGGGATATTTTTTGCCAGAAGGACCTTCGCCGAGGAGCTTATGGGTGGCCGGAAGCACTCATGACGGAGAAGAGACCATCATTCTGGACGCTTATAGGGTCCTCAAGAGCCGTTTCCCCGGACTCCTGCTGGTTCTGGCGCCACGACATCCGCATCGTTTTGGGGAGGTTGAAAAGCTGCTCCAGAAAAGAAGGGTGCGTTACGTGAAAAAAAGCGACGTTGCGGATAGGATGCCGCCCAGCGACGTTTTATTGTTGGATTCTATGGGAGAGCTTTCGTCGTTCTATGCCTTAGCCGACGCAACTTTTGTCGGTGGCAGTCTCGTTAACGCTGGCGGGCACAATATCTTGGAGCCGGCCCGCTTGCGCAAGCCGGTTTTCTTTGGGCCCTACATGGGCAATTTTGCGGAAGCGGCCGCGGAGATGGAGCAGAAAGGAGGCGGCGTGACCGTGCGAACGAAGGAAGAGCTGGCGCGCGAGCTGGAGAAAGTCCTGGCCGATTCTCAGCTGGCCGAGACTATGGGTGATTCGGCGCACTGCGTCGTCGCGCGGCACGGCGGCGTCCTCGCGCAGAGCATGCAGCTGGTGTCCCGTTATCTTGGGTGAAGCGGGGAATGAATGGCAAGGCGCTTTGGTCGCGGCGAGTTTGGGAACGCCGAGATTCCATAGGAAGTTTGCTTTGGTTCCTGGCTCTGCCTGCCTCCCTCTCTTATTCGTTGGCAGTCGGAGCGCGGAACTTGCTGTATAACGGGGGCTGCCTGCCGACCAAAAGACTGCCCCGCGCAGTGGTGAGCGTCGGCAACATCACTGTCGGAGGAACGGGCAAGACACCGACCAGTGCGTGGCTAGCTCAGGAACTGGCGCATCGAGGCTATCGGGTCGCCATTCTCACGCGGGGATACCGGCGCGCGAAACGGAACACTGTCATTCTAGAACCCGATACGGCGGGAGTTTATCCTGCGAGCAAGCGCGAAATTGATGCGGTTGGTGATGAGGCGTGGATGATGGCCAAGCTTTTCGGCCACAAGGTTGCAGTCGGCCGGAGCCGCTATGAAGCCGGGAGCCGCTTGTTGGAGGCGACGGAGGTTGACATTTTCATTTTAGACGACGGCTTTCAGCACCGGCAGTTGCGAAGAGATGTTGATCTTGTGTTGTTGGGTGAAGACGATGGCGGTTGGATGCTGCCTGCAGGGCCCTTTCGCGAGCCCAAGAGCGCCATCGGCCGAGCGGACTTGATCCTGGTCACGAGCGCGAAAGAAAAATGGGAGGGGGTCCTGGAGGAGAGGCGCAGAAGAAGCGTCGTCTTTTTCGCGTCGCCGCAGCCCGAATGCCTCCGAAGTTGGGAGAACGGCCGGTGGCACGAGCGCCCGTTGAGCGTTTTGGCGGGGACGAAGGTCCTCGCGGTTTGCGGCATCGCCAAACCGGACTTTTTTTACCGCATGATCAGTGACTGGCAAGCGGAAATCGTCGAGGTCGTTGAGTTTGAAGACCATCACGCGTACTCTCAAAAAGATTGGCAGCGGATCAATCGTAGCGCGCGCAAGGCGGAGCTGATCGTGACGACCGAGAAGGATATTATCAAGTTGATGCATTTCCCTTTCGCTAAAGGCAGGCTGTTGGGCCTGCGTGTCGCTATGGCGATTGAGCGCGGCAACGCATTGGTTGACGCGGTTGAGCGGCTTGTGCGAGACCGAACCGGGGGTCATAGAGTGGGATGAAAGTGGTTGCAAACGCGCTTCCCGACCGGCCTGACAGAAACGCCGCACGCAGGGGCTGGATCCGATGAAAACCCTCGTGACGGGCGCTGCCGGTTTCATCGGGTCTCATTTGGCCGAAAGGCTGCTACAGGACGGATACGAGGTATGCGGCGTGGATAAATTCCTCGAGAACTATCCACGCCAGTCGAAAGAACAAAATCTCTCCGGCCTGCTGCGTCATCCGCGCTTTCGTTTCGTTGAGGGTGATCTCGTGCATCTTTCTTTGCCGGAGCTGATCGATGGAGCCGTCTACGTTTTTCACCTGGCTGCTCAACCCGGTGTGCGCGCGAGCTGGGGAAAGGAATTTGAGCAATACACGCACAACAATTTGCTTGCGACGCAAAGACTTTTGGAAGCCTGCAAAGGGAGCCGGATTGAGAAATTTGTTTTCGCGTCTTCCTCGTCTGTTTATGGGGACACAACCGATTTGCCGATGCGCGAGGACGGCGTGACCCACCCGGTTTCGCCGTACGGCATGACCAAACTCGCCGGCGAGCATCTCGGCTATCTGTACTATAGGGCGTTCGAAGTTCCAGTGGTTTCACTGCGGTATTTTACCGTATACGGACCACGGCAGAGACCGGACATGGGGTTTCATATTTTCATGCGGTCGCTGCTACGCAACGAGGAATTGCCGCTTTACGACGATGGTGAGCAAACCCGCGATTTTACGTTTTATTCGGATATTGTGGACGGGACCCTGGCTGCGGCTCAATATCCCGGGTTTGGGGAAATCTTCAACCTGGGCGGAGGTTGCCGTACCACCCTCAACGAAGTGCTCCAAACTTTGGCAACCATTGCCGGGAGGAAGTTGAGGATGAAGAAACTGCCGCGCCAAGCCGGGGACGTGCGCCACACGGCGGCTGAGCTTGGACGCGCGCGCGACCGGCTAGGTTTCAATCCGCGCGTGGGTTTGCTGGAAGGATTGAGCCAAGAATGGGAGTGGCTGCGCAGTTGGGTCAAGTGAGAGTCGATACGCTGGATTGAAGGTGTTTTTTGGAAAGTGAGGTTTGTATGGCCATCAATCAAGATTTGCTTGATATTTTGGCGTGTCCTAAGTGCAAGGGCGATGTTCACATGAATTCAAGCGGAGACGGGCTAGTGTGTGAATCTTGCCGGCTCTTATATCCCATCAAGGACGACATTCCGATCATGCTGATTGATGAAGCGATCAAGCTGTGAAGGTCCTACGGTCTTCTTTTCCCATAAAAGCTGACGGTCGGCGGGAGAGGATCCTACTTGTTCAAACCAGCTTCTTCGGCGATGTCGTTCTAACGACACCTCTCATCGCGGAGATCAAGCGCAGGTTTCCGCAAGCTCACTTAGCGGTCCTTTGCAAGGCGCAGGTTCAAGGACTCCTAGAAAATAATCCCGCTATTGACGAAGTTCTGGCCTACGACAAGGCAGGCACGCAAAGAGGTCTCGCGGCCTTCTGGGAGAAGGCGCGGGAATTGCGGCAACGCGAATTCACGATCGCGATATCGCCGCACAAGTCCTTCAGGACCGCGCTGCTCTTGTTTCTTGCCGGCATTCCGTGCCGGATCGGCTTTCGCCAGAGCGCCGGCTGGTTTCTGTACCATTACCGCGCCAGTCGAATGACTTCCCGGCATGACGTAGAAAGAAACCTCTCGATCTTAGCAGCCCTCGGGATCGATCCGTCAAAGTGTCAAAAAGACTTGCAACTTGAGACCGATCGGGCGGCGCGCCAATCGGTTGCGCTGGCTTTTCAGTCGTGCGGAATCCAAAAGGATGAGGACCGACTTCTCTTTGGTTTGAGCCCGGGTTCGGTTTGGCCGATGAAAAGATGGCACCTTGAAGGGTATGCGAAAGTGATCCGTGATCTCAAAAAAACCTACGCTTGCGAGATTCTGCTTTTCGGCGCCAGCGAAGACCGAGACACGATCGTGACGCTCCAACAACTCACGGGCTCTCTCGGAGTGGACTTGGTCGGACGCTTCAGCCTGCGCGAGCTGCCTGCCGCGATTGACTGGTGCGACCTGTTTATTTGCAACGATACCGGCCCTATGCATGTTGCCGTGGCGCGCGGGGTGCCGGTTGTAGCTATCTTTTGCGCGACCACTCCTTCTCTGGGGTTTTACCCGTATTCATCCAAGGCGATTGTTGTCGAGAAGGATTTGCATTGTCGTCCCTGCAGTCCGCATGGAGGGATTCGCTGCCCGCTGGGAACGGAGGACTGCATCCGTTTGATCCATCCCGAGCATGTCCTGGAG